>CAMGDO010000229.1 GCA_946042585.1 uncultured Clostridia bacterium | reverse complement strand
AGGTTGCCATCCGGCGCTATGTCTATATCACGCCCGCGGAGCCATCTGACGAGGAAGACCAGAAGATTTTTCGCCGTTCTGACCCTGCTCGCCGTTCTGCTTTCCTGCACCGCCGCTTTTGCCGCAGGCACGCTGCGTGTCGGCATGGAGTGCAATTATGCTCCCTATAACTGGACCCAGGCTGAACCCAGCGATTACACCGTGGCCATCGAGGGCGGCGGCGGTTATGCCGACGGCTATGATGTGCAGATTGCCCGCGCCATTGCCGATGCGCTGGATATGGAGCTGGTCATTGTCAAGACCGAATGGGACGGCCTGCCCATGGGCGTGATGACCGGCGCCTTTGACGCCATCATCGCCGGCATGAGCCCCACCGAGGAGCGCAAGCTGACGCTGGACTTCTCCGACAGCTACTACACCAGTGAACTCGTGCTCGTCGTGCGCAAGGACGGCGCCTATGCTGCTGCGCAGTCCCTGGCTGATTTCTCCGGCGCCTCCATCACCGGTCAGCTCAACACTTTCCATTATTCCGTCATTGATCAGATTCCCGGCGTCAACAAGGCCATGGCCATGGACACCTTCGCGGCCATGATCGTGGCGCTGCGCTCCGGCGCTGTGGATGGCTATGTGGCTGAAAAGCCCGGCGCCATCGCTGATACCACCGCCAATCCCGACCTGACCTTCATCGAATTTGAGGAGGGCAACGGCTTTACCGCCACGCTCGACGAAGTGAGCATCGCCATCGGCCTGCAGAAGGGCAGCGCCCTGCTGGACAGCATCAACGCCGCGCTGGCCGACATCAGCGAGGATACGCGCGTGCAGATGATGCTCGACGCCACCGCCCGTCAGCCCCTCAATCAGTAATGCACCTTTCGGGGTCTTGTCCGGCGGGCAAGACCCCCATCATTTGATTAAAGGAGTCCCTGAATGCCTTCCACCATTCCCACCACATTTTTAGGCTGGGTCAGCTTTCTTCTGGACAAGTACGGCAGCCTGTTTCTCAAGGGCGTTACCGTCACCATGGAAGTTGCGCTTACCGGCACCATCATCGGTTTTCTCATTGGCCTCTTGGTCGCCATTGTGCGCACTATTCCGATATCTCATCGTGCCCCGTGGTATCAAAAATGGCCGCTCCGGCTGGTTCACCTGCTGCTGGGCATTTATATTGAGGTGTTCCGCGGCACGCCCATGATTGTGCAGTCCATGGTGATCTACTACGGTGCGATGAGTCTGGGGCTGCGCATGCCCGTGCTGTTTGCTGCCATCCTCATTGTGTCCATCAATACCGGCGCGTACATGGCGGAGATCATCCGCGGCGGCATCATCAGCGTGGACAAAGGGCAAAAGGAAGCCGCCACGGCCATCGGCATGACGCACTGGCAAAGCATGACCGGTGTAGTGCTGCCTCAGGCTGTGCGCAACATCATGCCCTCCATCGGCAATGAATTTGTGGTCAATATCAAGGACTCCAGCGTGCTCAATGTCATTTCCGTGGGCGAGCTCTTCTTCATGAGCAAGTCCGCCGCCGGTACCTATCTGCGCTATTTTGAGGTGTTCTTTATCACGGCCTGCATTTATCTTGTGCTCACCTTCACCGTCACGCGCATTCTGCGCCTTATGGAAAAGCGCATGGACGGCAAGGGAAACTACACCATCTACGGCTCGCAGAGCGACAGTCAGAGCGCCATTACCGTGACGGGCGAAAAGGAGGCGTAAGCAATGGAACCAATTCTCCAAATCCGTCATCTGGAAAAGCGCTTTGGCGATCACCAGGTGCTGCGCGATATTTCCTTTGATGTCAACCGCGGCGATGTGATCTGCATCATCGGCTCATCAGGCTCGGGCAAGAGCACGCTTTTGCGCTGCGTGAATTTTCTGGAGCAGCCCACAGGCGGACAGATTCTCTATCACGGCCGCAATGCCGAAACCGAATGGAAGCGCACCGAGTATCACAGCAAGGTCGGCATGGTATTCCAGTCCTTCAATCTGTTCAGCAATATGACGGTGCTGGACAACTGCATCACCGGCCAGATGCGTGTGCTGAATGTGCCCCGCAAGGAGGCAGAAGCGCGCGCCGTGCAATACCTTGATAAGGTGGGTATGGCCGCCTATCGCAACGCGCGCCCATCTCAGATTTCAGGCGGACAGAAGCAGCGCGTCGCCATCGCGCGCGCACTGTGCATGGAGCCGGAAATCCTGCTCTTTGACGAGCCCACCAGCGCGCTGGATCCAGAAATGGTAGGCGATGTGCTGGATGTAATGCAGCAGCTGGCAGAGGGCGGCATGACCATGCTGATTGTAACGCACGAAATGAGCTTTGCCCGCGATGTAGCGCACCGGGTGCTGTTCATGGATGGCGGTCTGATCGTGGAAGACGGCACGCCAGGCGATGTATTCACCCGCCCGCAGCAGCCCCGCACGCAGGAGTTTCTGCGCCGCGTGATCGCCCGCCAGCTGTAAGCGGTTTCCACCTGAAAATAACCGCCGGAAAGAAAACGCTCTTTCCGGCGGTTGTTTTATATTGTTTTTTGTAGTTCACCGCGTCACAGGCAGCAGCACGGTAAAGGTCGTGCCCTGTCCTTCCAGGCTTTCCACATGGATTTTCCCGTGGCTCAGCGCCACAATGCGCTTGACCATCGCCAGCCCCAGCCCGTTGCCTTCGGAATGGTGCGAGGATTCTCCCTGATAGAATTTCTCAAAAATATGCGCCTGCGTTTCGGGGTTCATGCCGATGCCCGTATCGCTGACCTGCACGGAAATCTCTTCCTCCCCTTTGGCCAGGGATATACCTATCGCCCCGCCCTCGGGCGTAAACTTGATGGCGTTGCCGATCAGATTGACCCATGCCTGCGACAGCATTTCCGCATTGTCAAAGCAGGTGACCTCCTCCAGGTCCACTTCCATTTCGAGATTCTTGGCTGTCCATTGCTTTTCCAGCAGCAGAATGCACGAGCTGTCTCTTATACACATCTCCGAGCCCACGAGACGTAGAGGAAT
>CAMGDO010000228.1 GCA_946042585.1 uncultured Clostridia bacterium | reverse complement strand
TAAGAGACAGGATCCCGATTTTGTGGGGCGCGGCGACATGGGCGAGCAGCTGGTCATGCACGGCGCCAAGGGCGAAGTGTGGGGCTGTGAAATCGTCGTATCCGCCAAGGTGCGTGAAAACGCCGACACCTGCGAAAAGAACTGCTTTATTGTCAAGCCCGGCGCGCTGCGTCTGGTCAACAAGCAGGGCGCGCTGGTGGAAATCGACCGTGAGCCCGAATACATGCGCGATAACATCTATGCCTCGCTCCATTGCGTGCCCTATCTCTATGATGCCAGCAAGGTGGTCGCCATCACGCAGTTCACGGGTCTGCAGTCGCTCACCGGCAAAGCGCAGGCGCTGGGCTTTACGCTGAGCCGCAGCGAAAACGGCCTGTATTCCATCGTCATTCCCGAATTGTGGAGCGCGCCTGCAGGGTACAGATGGGTGTACGTCCTCAATTCCACCGCCGGCGACGAAGGCGTCTATGGCACAGCCTTCTCCTCCGGCACGGCATATCAGGCAGACGCTTTAGTGAATGCGGATAAAAACGCCTATTGCCACCTGTTGCTGGTGGATGGCGATAACCATCCCGTCAAGACGCTGACGCTGCCCTTTGGCGAATAAGGAGGGCTGCCCATGACGCTGACTGATATGCTGTCTCGCCTGCGCCGCCGCCTGTCGCTGGACGGCGAAAGCCAGGATGAGCTTTTGCAGGATCTGCTGGCGGACGCAAACGCCCTGATGCTCACCTATATGAACCGCACGGAACTGCCCGAGGCGCTCTGCGGCGTGCAGTGCCAGCTGGCTGCCGTCCTCTATAACCGTCTGGGGATGGAGGGCGAGCGCACGCGCAATGAAGGGGGCGTAAGCATCACGGTGGATGCGCTGCCTGAGGACATCCGCGCGCAGCTCATGCCCTACCGGCTGCTCAGGGCGGTGACGCTGTGAATCCGCGCCGCCGCAC
The DNA here is from genome assembly GCA_946042585.1 of uncultured Clostridia bacterium. GTDB lineage: Bacteria > Bacillota > Clostridia > Christensenellales > Aristaeellaceae > SFMI01. Next base: position 2,056 of record CAMGDO010000228.1, on the reverse strand, counting down.
CGCCGTCACGCTGTATGTCGCCCGCTCCGCGCCATTGACGGACGCGCTGGGCGGCACGCAGGAGCGCTTTGATTCCGTGCGCATTCCGCTTCGCGGCCTTGCCGCGCCCGCGCAGGGCGCGCTGTCCAGCCACATGCCGGGACTGTATCAGCCCGATATTGTCCTGCTGTATTTGCCCGCTCTGGCAGATATCCGCGTTTGCGATGGCATCTGGCTGCATTCCACCTCATCTCAGCCCGATTACCGCTGTGTGCGCGTGGAGCGTTATGCGCTGCACACCCGCGCCGTGGCAGAAAGGAGATGCGTATGAATGACGCCCTGCATCTGCTGCGCAGCCATCTGGAAGCGGCGCTGATAAGCCAATTGACGGACGTTTCCACCTCTGCGCTCAGCTATGCCCGGGACATCGTCCCCTATGGCGACGGAAGAGACGGCGGTCATCTGCGCAATTGTCTCAGCGCGCGCGTTTTCCATCAGGGCGGCTGCTTTACAGCCGCCATTGAAGCGCGCAATCCCCATGCGCTGTATGTGGAGCTTGGCACCTCCTGCATGCGCGCCCAGCCCTATCTAAGGCCCGCGCTGCATGCGCACAGGCAATATTTCCTGCAGGCGCTTTCAAGCCTGCCTGTCTAACGCCCGGGGCGGCAGCTTCAGCCTGCCGCCCCTTTATTTTATCCCGGCAGCTGCACAGCCGCTTTGTTGACAGTCCGATCTTTTTTGATTTGAAAGGAGGCTTTCTCTTGCCCGATCTTCTTGAGCAGCTGCGTACGCTCCTGCTCACCCTTGTATCCCCCGTTCATGCGCAGCATCCCGCGCGCTTTGCCATATTTCCCTGCGCCGTGCTGTATGAAAGCGGAAACACCGTGCACGCCCGGTGCGATGGGCATGCGCATCTGCATGAAATCGAGTATACGCTCGAATTCTGGGCGCTGTCCCCCGCCGAAACGCACGCGCTGTCCGCCCGGGCCGATGATCTTTTCTCATCCCTGGGGCTAAGCCGCATGTACTGCACAGATCTCTTTGACGACGCCACATCCGCGCATCGCCGGGTGCTGCGCTATCGCGCCCTGTGCGACACAACGGGCGTGCTCACCCAATAAAAGGAGGTTCTTTCATGGCCACAAAATCTTTTGGCACTTCCTTCGCCTTTACTCCCGAGGGCGGCGAAGCCCTCGCCGTAGGGCAGCTTTCCTCCATCAGCGAAATGACCGTAAGCCGTGAGCTCATTGACGTCACCACGCTGGACGCTCCCTGCGGCTGCCGCCGCTTCATTCCCGGCCTTCAGGATGCCGGAGAAATTCGCCTGACCGGCTTTCATCAGGCCGCTGACCCGGGACAGATGGCGCTGCGGGCCGCCTGTATGTCCGGGCGGGAGGGCGTCGCCTGTATTTCCTTCCCGGACGGCAGCAGCGCTTCTTTTCCCGCGCTGGTCAAATCCTGCGCGCTGGGCGCTGCACAGGTGGATGGCGCGCTCGGCTTTGTCTGCGTGCTGCGCGTCAACGGCGCGGTGGAGTTTGCCTGATGCCGCGCTTTGTTTTGCTGGGCGGGCGCGTATACGCCCTGCGCTTCACTCTGCGCAGCGTGCTGCTCACGCAGGAGATTGCCGGCGTTCCCTTTTCCACCCTTTTTCACAGCGGTCCTGCCGGTCTGAGCTTGCTTTTGTTCAGCGCGCTGCTGGACGCACACCCTGCCGTTACGCCAGCCGCCGCGGCAGCGCTGGTCAGCGCCGCTGCCGGGGAGGATTCGCTGGATGCCCTGACGGACGCGCTGCTAAGCGCCTTTGCTGACAGCGGTCTTGAAACAAACGGTGTTTCCCGTTCGGAAACTGAGCGTCTCATCGCCGCTGCCTGCCGCAGCGGTTATCCGCATCCCGAGCGATTGCCCGATATGACCGCGCGCGAAATTTCCCTTGCGCTGGATGGCTTTTGCGCCAGGGAACGCCCCGTTTTTCCGTCTTCCATGACCGACCAGCAGATGAAGGACACGCTTGTGTCCCTTGCAAGGAGATGCCATGAACCTGTCTCTTATACACATCTGACGCTGCCGACGAAGGCTT
>CAMGDO010000227.1 GCA_946042585.1 uncultured Clostridia bacterium | reverse complement strand
CACCTAAGCCTTCGTCGGCAGCGTCAGATGTGTATAAGAGACAGGTCCTATGGCCATCGCCGCGATCCTGCGGGCTACGCGCAGTGCCTGATGGATTTTGACGCGTTCCTGCCGCAGATTCTGGAAAACATGCAGGAGGATGATCTGCTGTTGATCACCGCTGATCATGGCTGCGATCCCACATGGAAGGGCACGGATCATACCCGCGAGCGCGTGCCGCTGCTGGCATGGCAGCCCGGCATGCAGAAGCTGACGGATCTGGGCGTGCGCAGCAGCTATGCGGATATTGCAGCGACCCTTTGCGAGGGCTTTGGGCTTGGCGAACGCTTTGGCGCTGTATCATTCTATCAGGAACTGGAGAGAAGCAGCCATGACTGAGATGGAACGCATTGACCGCGCGGCGGCGTATGTGAAGGAGAATCTGGGAACGGCGGACATCGGCATTGTGCTGGGCAGCGGTCTGGGCGACTATGTGGAAGCGCTTGCGGATGCGCGCATGACACCCTATGCGGATATTCCCGAGTTTCCGCGCTCCACGGTGGCAGGGCATGCGGGCGAGCTGTACACCGGCACGCTGCATGGCAAACGCGTGATGATGATGCGCGGACGCTTTCACAGCTATGAGGGGCATACGCTCAGCGATGTGACGCGTCCGGTGCGCGTGATGGCGCGTCTGGGCATCCGGGCGCTGATTCTGACCAATGCTGCGGGTGCGGTGAATACAGGCTATGCGCCGGGCGAATTGATGCTGATTTCGGATTTTCTGAACCTGTCCGGGAAAAACCCGCTGACGGGGGCGAATCTGGATGCGTTTGGCCCGCGCTTTCCCGATATGTCGCGCGCCTATGACGAATCGCTGCGCGAAACGGCGCGCCGGGTGGCGACGAAAGAGGGCATCACGCTGCGCGAGGGTGTGTATGCCTGGATGAACGGCCCGACCTATGAGACGCCGGCGGAGGTGCGCATGGCGCGCATTCTGGGCGCGGACGCCGTGGGCATGTCCACGGTGCCCGAGACCATTGTGGCGGTGCACAGCGGCATGCGGGTGCTGGGCGTATCGTGCATGACAAATATGGCGGCGGGGATTCTTGACCAGCCGCTGAGCCATGAAGAAGTGATGGAGACGGGCGCGCGTGTACGCGGCACGTTCCGCAGGCTTCTGGATGGTGTTGTCCGGGAGATGACGGTCTGATCAGCGCGACGCGCGGGATAAAAAAACGCTTTACAATCCCCGCGTTTTCCCGTATAATAGCTTTGTTTCATGGCATTGATGGGGAACGCGAGGCACGCTTGCCTTCAGAGAGCCGTCCGGGTGGTGCAAGGGCGGCGGCGCGGGTCTGGCCGCTCGCCCCGGAGCCGACGGACTGAACTGCCCAGGCACAATAGGCCGTCCGGGCGCGCCCGATACAGCGCACAGAGCGGCAGTCTTTTGACTGCAAGCAAAGTGGTACCGCGGAACAGCCGTTTCGTCTTTGTGAAAAGATGAAGCGGCTTGATTATTTAAGGAGGCATTCCATGCAGCAGATTCCTTTGTACGATCCCCATCAGATCGAGAAGAAGTGGCAGAAGATCTGGGCCGACAACAAGGCCTTTGCCGCCACCAACGACTATACCAAGCCCAAATACTACACCCTCATTGAGTTCCCGTATCCCTCGGGCGCGGGGCTGCATGTGGGTCATCCCCGTCCCTATACGGCGCTGGATATCGTGGCGCGCAAAAAGCGCATGCAGGGCTACAATGTGCTGCATCCCATCGGCTGGGACGCCTTTGGTCTGCCCACGGAGAATTTCGCCATCAAGAATCATGTGCATCCTGCCGCCGTCACCCAGCAGAATATCCGGCATTTCCGCGAACAGCTGCAGATGATCGGCTTCTCCTTTGATTATGACCGCGAGGTGGATACCACAGATCCCAGATATTATAAGTGGACGCAGTGGATTTTCCTGCAGCTGTACAAGCATGGTCTGGCTTACAAGAGCAATATGCCGGTGAACTGGTGCACGGGCTGCAAGTGCGTGCTGGCCAACGAGGAGGTGGTGGACGGCGTGTGCGAGCGCTGCGGCAGCCCCGTGGTGCACAAGCAGCAGAGCCAGTGGATGCTCAGAATCACCGCCTATGCCCAGAAGCTGCTGGACGGCCTGGATGATGTGGATTTCATTGACCGGGTCAAGCTCTCCCAGCGCAACTGGATTGGCCGCAGCGAGGGCGCAGAAATCGACTTTGTGCTGGAGGGCACGCAGGACAAGCTGCGCGTGTTCACCACCCGCGCCGATACGCTCTTTGGCGCCACCTACATGGTGGTTTCGCCCGAGCATCCCTGCCTTGAAAAATATCGCGACAGGATTGAGAACTACGCCGAATTGATGGAATACCGCGCCTTTGCCCAGCGCAAGAGCGATTTTGAGCGCACCGAGATGAACAAGGACAAGACGGGCGTGGAAATCAAGGGTCTGCGGGCTGTCAACCCCATGACCGGCGCTTCCATCCCGATCTGGATCAGCGACTATGTGCTGATGACCTACGGCACGGGCGCTATCATGGCTGTTCCCGCGCATGATGAGCGCGACTGGGACTTTGCCAAGAAGTTCAATCTGCCCATCATCGAGGTGGTTTCCGGCGGCGAGAACGTGCAGGAAAAGTGCTACAGCGATGTGGCGACCGGCACGATGGTCAATTCCGGCTTTATGAACGGAATGAGCGTGGCCGAGGCCAAGAAGGCCGCCATCGACTATGCGCATGAGCATGGCTTTGGCGAGCGCAAGATCAACTACAAGCTGCGCGACTGGGTGTTCTCCCGCCAGCGCTATTGGGGCGAGCCCATCCCGATTGTGCACTGCCCGAAGTGCGGAATGGTGCCGCTGGATGAAAAGGATCTGCCGCTGCTGTTGCCCGATGTGAAAAACTATGAGCCCACCGAAACGGGCGAATCGCCGCTGGCCAAGATCACCGACTGGGTGAACTGCAAGTGCCCCTGCTGCGGCGGCGACGCCAAGCGCGAAACGGACACCATGCC
>CAMGDO010000226.1 GCA_946042585.1 uncultured Clostridia bacterium | reverse complement strand
TGGATGCTTCGTTTTGCTGGCAGGCAAGCTGGGGTATTTGATGATTGTAAATGGTGACGAGTTAAAAAGGCAGGCCATGGAGGATCAGTCCCGTGACCGCCTGATCAATGCAAAAAGAGGGACCATTTATGACCGGAACGGCAAGGTGCTTGCCATCTCCGCATCGGTGGAAACCGTGAGCATTTCTCCTGTCACCGTCCGGAAGGACGGCGATCCGGAAAAAACGGCAGGTGGTGGTGTGCCATGTGCTGCGCTATACGGTGTTTTATCAGACGCTCAAGCAGGCGCTGGATTCCGGCGTGATTGGCAGCATCGCCAGCGTGCAGGCCATCGAGCGCGTGGGCTACTGGCATCAGGCGCATTCCTTTGTGCGCGGCAACTGGCGCAACAGCGCGGAGAGCTCGCCGATGATTCTGCAGAAAAGCTGCCATGACATGGATATCATTTTGTGGCTGACGGGACGGCATTGCCTGCGCGTGTCTTCCTTTGGGTCACTGATGCATTTTTCGCGCGAAAACGCCCCGCAGGGAGCGCCCGAGCGCTGCGCGCAGGGCTGCCCCGCAGCGGATACATGCCCCTACAATGCCGTCGCGTATTATGGAGGACTGCTCCGGGAGGGCAAGACCGGCTGGCCGCTGAATGTGGTGTGCTCGCATCCGTCCGAAAAGGCGCTTGCGGACGCGCTGGAAAACGGGCCCTATGGCCGCTGCGTGTATTGCTGCGACAATGACGTGGTGGATCATCAGGTGGTCAACCTGGAAATGGAAGGCGGCGTGACCGCCAGCTTTACCATGTGCGCCTTCACCGCAGACGGCGGGCGGGAAATCCGTGTGATGGGCACCCGCGGCGAGATATTCGGGGATATGGCGCGCAACATCATCCGCATCATGCCCTTTGGCGGGGAGGAAAAGACCATTGACGTAAAGCGCCTCACGCAGGACTTTTCGGGGCATGGCGGGGGCGACGCGCGCATGCTGGAGGAATTTTTGCATCTTGTGTCCGGCGAGGCGGCGGAAGGCGGCGCGCTGACGGGCATTTCCAACTCGGTGGAGAGCCATCGCGTGGCTTTTGCCGCCGAGCAGTCGCGCCTTATGCATGGCGCGGCGGTCACGCTGTAAGCAGACAGGAGGACGCTGTATGTCCCGGTTTTTTGAGTTTACCTTTCCCTCCCATAACGGGCGGGATCAGGTGTATGCCTGGAAATACCTCCCGCTCGGGCAGCCGCGCGCCGTGGTGCAGCTGATGCACGGCTTCTGCGAGCATTCGCGGCGGTATCTGCACATGATTTCCGCCTTCACACAGGCGGGCTTTGCCGTATACTGCGACGATCATATCGGCCATGGAAAGACGGGCGTGATGAACCATGCGCTGGGCGATTCGCATGCGGGCGGGTTTGAAACCTATCTCCGCGATGAAAAAACGCTGCATGACCGGGCGGTCAGCGACTATCCCGATTTGCCTTTCCTGGTGTTTGGGCACAGCTGGGGCTCCATGCTGGCGCGCGGATATGCCGCCCTGTATGGCGGGGATATCGCCGCCCTTATGCTTTGCGGGGTGGTGGCGCAGTGGCATAGCTGCGAGCGCGCCTATGAGGACGCGGCGATGCGCGCGGCGTATGAGAGCGAGCCTGCCCGCAGCGCGGGCGAATGGTTTGGCAGGGTGTTTGAAAACATGAATGCGCGCATTGACGACCCTGTCAACGGCAGCGCCTGGCTGGCCTGCGATTCCCGTGTGGTGCTCGATCACGGCGCGGATCCATATAACGCCCCCGCCACCACGCTGGAGCTTTTATGGGATCTGGTCGCGCTCAATCACTTTATCGGGCAGGATGACTGGGCGCAGCGGGTGCCAAAGCATATTCCCGTGTATATCACAGGCGGCGATCAGGATCCCGTGGGCAATTACGGCGAAGGGCTGTATCATGTGGCCAATCAGCTGGCGCGCACCGGTCACAGGACGGCTGTGCGCGTATATCCGGGCTATCGCCATGAAATCCATAATGAGCCCGCGCTGCAGGACGAGGTGGAAAAGAGCCTGCTGCGCTTTATGAACGAAGCGCTGGATGAGCTGGTCACGAAAAAGAAAGGAGAATGAGAAAAATGAAAGCAAAAAAGAGCCGCAAAGGCGGCAAGGCGCTGAAAATCACGCTGGCGGTGCTTTTGTGCCTGGCGATTGTGTATGGCGTATGCGCGCTGCTGCCGCGCAAGGATAATTTTGCACTGGAAAATCCCATGCGCAAAACGGGCGAACTGCCGCTGCTCATCGCGCATGGCGGCGGCAACAAGGAATTTCCCGACAATACGCTGGAGGCCTTCTATAATGCCTACAGCGTGGACCCCAACGTGATGATGGAAACGGATGTGAGCATCACATGCGACGGTGTGGTGATTCTGTCGCATGATGTGACGCTGGATCGCAAGACCAACGTGTGCGGCGCCATCGCGGACTGGAATTATTCCGACCTGATTGCGCAGCGGGTGGACTTTGGCTATACCAATCCGACCAAGAATGACGCGCTCAGCGGCGAACGCGTGCACTTCAAGGACGAGAACGGGCAGGAAAAATATCCCGCGGACGTCGATTATCCCGAGGGCGTCACGCCGCGCGACGAATCGGTATTTCTGGCCACCACGCTGGATGAATTGCTCACGGCCTTCCCCAATAACCGCGTGAACGTGGAAATCAAGCAGGAGGGCGAACTGGGCATGAAGGCGCTGCGGGAGGTGCTGCGCATCGTGGAGGCGCACGACGCTTTTGACCGCGTGGTGCTGGCGTCCTTCCATGAGGAAATCTACAGCGAGTTCCAGCGCCTGCAGAAGGCGGGCGAAGTGCCCGAAACCTTCATGTATTCCCCCGCCTACAAGAGCGCGATTGCCTTCTATGCGCTGCAGCTGACAGGGCTTGACGCGCTGTATGGCGACAGGCTGTGCGTGTTCCAGCTGCCCACCGAGCAGTATGGCATCAACCTGGCCACAAAGCGGCTGATCGACACGGCGCACAGCCACAATCCTGTCTCTTATACACATCTG
>CAMGDO010000225.1 GCA_946042585.1 uncultured Clostridia bacterium | reverse complement strand
ATTTGTACGCCTGATGATAAACATCCGGCGCATGCTCGCGCAGCCAGAGATACTTGGGCAAGCCGGAATGCACGTCAATGCGGTTGCCCGTGGTGCGGTAATAGCTTTCCAGCGGGATGCGCGAACGGATCAGCTCGGTCTGCGGCTCGGCGCGCAGATCGGAGTGAATGATGTTGTCGTAGAGTGCAAAGCCCCTGTCGTCAATGGCGATGCAGCCGTTCATGGTGCCCGAAAACACCAGCGCCAGCGCTTGCCTGCCGTCCACATGCTCCAGCGTCAGACGAATAGCCCGAAGAGCAGCCTGAAGCTGCTCCTCGGGTTTTTGCTGGGCCCAGCCAGGCTGGGGATAATATGTGGGATAGGCTTCGGCATGGCTGAAAAGCGCGTTGCCGCTTGGAGAAAACGCCGCGCATTTGACGCCGGTGGTGCCGGCGTCCAGAGTGAGAAGGAAGGCGTCAGACATACTTGCTTATCCTCTGCATTTCTGCGTGATGGGAAGAAAGCGGGAGGCGCGAAACGCCGCCGGACGCTTACTTCCAGTTTTCCAGCAGGTACTGCTCGGCCTCCAGGCACCACAGACCGTTGTGCGCCGCCACGATTTCGGCCAGCTTGGCAAAGCGCGCGTCGGTTTCGCCGAGCTTCGCAAAGTCGTCAATGGCGGTCAGGGGCATATTGATGTGGGTGTAGATCAGCTTCTTGCCGCCGGGGATCTTGGGCAGGTTCAGCGTGGTTTCGCCGGCGCTGTCCAGACCGCCGATGTGCGTGACCATCACAGCGGGACGGATGCGGCCGGCGGCGGTCAGCTCAAGCGATTCGATCATGTCCGCCGTGTTGCCGCCGGTGGTGCCGATGACGTGGGTGGAGTTGTAGTGCACATCGTAGTAGTTGAGCTCGGCGCTGAACTTAGGGTCGGTGGGGCCGGCAAAGAAGCTCAGGCATCCGTCGCGGCCCAGAATATCGGAGGCCATTTCCACGACGGACTTGACCGGCGCATAGGCAAACACGTCGTCATAGCCGCCGCCGGCAAGCTTCTTGAGCTCCTCCGCGGCGTTTTCCATATCGCGGGTGTTGATGAAGTGCAGTTCCACGCCCATCGCGTCGCAGTCTTCCTTGGTGAAGAGGGAGCGCGCCTTTTCCAGACGGCCTTCGTCAATATCGGTCACAACCAGCAGGCCGGGCTTGCGGTCGCAGTGGATGATATATTCCACCATGCCCAGACCCATGGGGCCGGCGCCGGCGAGGATCGCCATCTTGCCGCCCTCGCGGATGCCCATATCGTGCTGATATACGCCCATCTTGGTGTGGAAGGCGGCGTGCGCGGCGCCGATAGAGCAGCTGTAGGGCTCGGCCAGAGAGGCCTCAAAGTACGCGTCGCCCTTGTATTCAAGGAAGCAGCCCAGCTCCATCACTTCCTGCGGGATGATGCAGTAGGTGCAGTCGCCGCCGAAGTAGGGATAGCTGTAGCCCGGGGACCACATGGTGCCCTTGTAGTTGAGCGCGGGCTGCAGGGTGAACTTGGTGCCGGGATGGAACTGGCCTTCGTATTTTTTGCCGACCTTGACGATGTTGCCGGCAAATTCATGACCCATGATGACGGGGTTCACATCGCAGTCCTGCGGAACGCGCTTGTGCTTTTTGCCCAGCATGGCGCACTTATAGGTGGACATGCAGATGCTGTCGGAAACGACCTCGACCAGGATTTCATCATCCTTGATTTCGGGCAGCTCGAACTCTTCCAGACGCAGATCGGACGCGCCGTAAAGGCGCAGAGCTTTGGTTTTCATGGTGGGATAACTCCTTTCAGATGTTGGCTTACAGATGAATTTCCTCAAGAACAACCTTGGGCAGCAGCTCCCGGACCGTGTTCATGTCGGCAGCCTGCGTGCCGGGGCACATCACCGTGGCGGCGCTCACAGCCATCGCCAGACGGCAGGTATCGGGAAAGGACTTGCCGCTGGCTGCGCCGTGGCAGAGCGTGGCCATCATGGAATCGCCAGCGCCCACGGTGGAGAGCACGGGCACCCTGAGCCCCTGCCCGCGCAGCACAAGATCCTTGCGGACAAACAGCGCTCCGTCGCCGCCCAGGGAGACAACGACCGTTTCGATGCCGCGCTCCACCAGCTCCATCGCCGCGCGGGCGATGTCCTCAATGCCGTCAAAGCGCCGCCCCATCAGGCGGGAGAGCTCCTCGTCATTGGGCTTGATCAGCGCGGGACAGGCTGCTGCGCCCTCGATGAGCAGCGCGGCGTCGGCGTCCATATAGACCTTTGCGCCCTGCTCGCGCAGGCGGCGCGTCCAGTCGGCAAAGATGGTATCCGGCGTGCCCTGCGGGGCCTTGCCCGCCAGCACCACGATATCGCCGGGTGTAAGATGCGCGCAGGTTTTGGCAAACACCTCTTCCAGCACATCGGCGGAGACGGGCGCGCCGGGCTCGTTGATGTCGGTGTTGGTGTGGTTGACCGGATCTACGACCTTGAGGTTGGTGCGGGTATCCTGGCTGACCCAGGAGAAATCGCAGGCAATGCCCTCTTCCTCCAGGCTCTTCTGGATGAAGCGGCCGGTGGAGCCGCCCAGAATGCCCGTGGCGACGGAGGGGGTGCCCAGCGCCGAAAGCACCTTGGACACATTGATGCCCTTGCCGCCGGCGTCCAGACGCAGCGACTGGATGCGGTTGACCTTGTCTACGGTGAAGCCGGGCAGGGTAACCGTTTTGTCAAGCGCAGGGGTGAGCGTTACGGTGACGATCATGATTACACCTCGCTTTGGTTTGAATGGTTGAAACAATCACTGGGTATATCATAGCATGTTTATTACAAAAGTCAAGACGGTAGGACAGCAAATTGCTGCGCAAACGCAAAAAGCGGGGCACAAGGCCTCGCTCTTTATAGCACGATAGTATTGCAGCGCTCAAATTCACGGCGGGTTTTATCGGGAAGCATGCCGTCGGACACCACCACATCCACATCCTCGGGCATGGCAAAGGTGAAGGTCTGTCTCTTATACACATCTCCGAGCCCACGAGACGTAGAG
>CAMGDO010000224.1 GCA_946042585.1 uncultured Clostridia bacterium | reverse complement strand
CGCATTCCCGCAGCACCTGCACGGCGCGGCCATGGGCCTTAAGCAGGTTGTGAATCATCCGCACCCGATCCGCCACGGGCATGTGCAGGCCCGGCGCATGCTCCCCAATATCGTATCCCAGGCCGATGATGCACTGGGGCTCGTTGATGGTGAAGAAGTCCTTCACCCGGTCGCCCAGGGCCTGCGCCACCACACGGGTATACTCCGCGAACCACTCGGGCATGCCGTCATTCAGCCACGCGCCCCGGCGGTGCAGCGCGGAGGGCAGATCCCAGTGATACAGCGTCACAAAGGGCCGGATGCCGTGCGCCAGCAGGCAGTCCACCAGCTCGGAGTAGAAGCGCACGCCCGCCTCGTTCACCCGACCGATACCCTCCGGCAGGATTCGCGGCCAGCAGATGGAGAAGCGGTAGTTCTTCACCCCCATCTCCGCCATCAGCTTCACATCCTCGCGGAAGCGGTGGTAGTGGTCGCAGGCCACGTCGCCGCTGCTGCGGTCAAGAATATGCCCCTCCGCGTGGGAAAAATCATCCCAGATGGAACGCCCCTTGCCGTCCTCGCTCACCGCGCCCTCAATCTGATAGGAGGAGGTTGCAGTTCCCCACAGAAAATCCTTTGGAAACCCCATTGCTTTCCCTTCCCTTCCATTTGTGGATCCGATGCTATTGTAGCGGAATTATCACGCTTTGAAAAGCACCTTTCCGGCAAAAATGGCGGAAGCCCGAAGGTTCCCGCCATTTGTTGTGCGCAGATGCAATTATTCCTTCACGCCGCCCACGGCCACGCCGGCGATGATGTACTTGCTGAAGCAGAAATACACAATCACCAAAGGCAGGGCGGTCATGGTCAGGCCCAGGTAAATGGAGCCGTACTCGGTGCGGTAGATGTCGCCGCGCAGCTCCTTGACCATCATGGGCAGGGTCTTCATCTTGGGGTCAGACAAAAGCATCAGGGGGGTCAGGTAGTTGTTCCAGGAAGCAATGACCGCCATGATGCCCATGGTCGCCATGGCAGGCACCATGATGGGCATGATGATTTTATTATAGATGTAGAACTCGCCCGCGCCGTCGATGCGCGCCGCCTCCACCAGGGAAATCTGGAAGTTGGCCTCCAGGTACTGCTTGAAGAAGAACACCGTCGAGGCCGCGGCAATGGCGGGGATGATCAGCGGCAGGTAGCTGTTGGTCCAGCCCAGGCGGTACATGAACATGTAGAAGCCCGTGCCAGTCACCTGACCAGGAATCATGATGATGGCCAGAATGACGCTGTACAGGAACTTCGCGCCCTTGAACTTGTACACGGTCAGGCCATAGGCGGTCAGCGCGGAGAAATACACGCTGAGGATGGTGGAGCCGAAGGCGATGATGGCGCTGTTCTTGAAGCCAAGCAGCACGTCGAAGTTCTTGTCCGCCAGCACCTTCCAGTTGTACGACAGGAAGGAGGAGGGAATCAGCGACACGCTGGACTGAATCTGCTGGGAATTGCGGGTGGCGTTGACCATCATGATCCAGAAGGGCAGCAGGCTCAGCGCGCAGAGGAAAACGCACAGCACATAGATCATGGAGCGCTTGGTGTTGGGCATGGCGGTGATGTTGACAAACAGCGCCGCGGTGGGCAGCACCAGCAGGGGCACCACCACCCAGGGGTTCATGATGGCGTTGCTGTACGGCAGCTTGACGGGAATGCCGTGCAGCCGCAGCACCGCGTAGGCCAGCAGAATTACAGCGGCCAGATTGGCGAAGCTGGAGAAGGTGAAGCATTTGCTGACCAGCTTGCCGCCCCCCGCCAGCAGCAGCGCCAGGGAAATCACCAGCAGCGCCGCGGCCAGGTAAACGCAGGCATAGTAGCTGGTAAAGCCGGTGGGATATACGCCGCCGTTCTGATTGACAACCTGCATGTCGATTTCAATGCCATCCGGCAGGCGGCCCGGCAAAAGCGAATAGCTCAGCCCGCTGGCAGCGTCGGCGCTCAGCAGCTCCTCCTGCTTGGCCAGCAGGTCGTCCAGCTTGGCCTGTTCCTTCTCAATCTTGGTCTTTTGCTTGTCCAGGGTTGCCTGATCCTTGCCGCCCTTGACATAGCGGTCCAGCTTGGCCTGCTCGCTTTCCACGCGGCCCTGCTGCTTTTCCACATCGGCAGCGATGGACGCGGCCGTGTTATCCTCAAAGGACGCGATGGGCAGGAACATGCAAAGGAGGGTCAGAAGGATCAGCACGATAAAGGCGATGCGGCTCTTCGTTTTCATTTGCCAGCCCTCCTCAGCTTCATCTCAGCAGGATTGCGGTCCTTCATAATGAAGGAGAGGATCAGCGAGCAGATGACGATGATGAAGAACAGAATCACCGACGCGGCGCTGGCCATGTTGAAGTTGTTGGGGGCCTCGAAGGCCTGGGTATAGATGAAGCGCGCCACGGTATTGGTGGTATAGTTGGGGTTGCCCTGGGTCATCAGGTGCGGGATGTCGAACATGGTCAGGCCGCCCACGAGGGAGGTGACCAGGTTGTACAGGAGGATGGGCTTGATCAGCGGCAGGGTGATTTTCCAGAACACCTGTCGGCTGGTGCAGCCATCTACCAGCGAGGCCTCAAACAGCGACGGGCTGATGCCCAGGATGCCGGCAATCATGATAATCATGGTATTGCCGTACCACATCCACCACTGGATGAAGGACACGATGCCGCGGGAGGCCGCCGTGGAGCGGAAATACTCAAAGGGCGCGTTGAAGATGCCCAGGTTCTGCAAAAGGGTGTTGATGGGGGCCACGGGGTAGTTGAACAGGGAGTAGAACAGCATACCAATGGTGGCGGCGGTGATGATGTTGGGCATGAAAATCATCACCTTGAAGCCGCCCTGGAATTTCAGGTGCATCCGGCTGTCGGTGAACCAGCTGGCCAGCAGCAGCGCCATGCCGATCTGCGGAATAAAGTTGCACAGCCACATGATCACCGTGTTGCCAATGGACTGCCAGAAGTACCTGGAAACCTCGCTGCCAAAGTCGAACAGCTTGGCGAAATTCGCAAAGCCGATGATGTCGTTTTCAAGAATCTGTCTCTTATACACATCTCCGAGCCCACGAGACGTAGAGGAAT
>CAMGDO010000223.1 GCA_946042585.1 uncultured Clostridia bacterium | reverse complement strand
TGCCAGAGGTTTTCGGGATCCAGAGCCACGCCGTTGCCCAGCACATTGACCACGTTTTTGCGGAACACACCGGACGGAAGCAGATGCAGAGCGAATTTGCCGTATTCATTGATGACGGTATGACCGGCATTGCCGCCGCCCTGATAGCGGACGACCACGTCATAGTCTTCGGTCAGCAAATCCACCATGCGGCCTTTGCCTTCGTCGCCCCAGTTGATACCCACGATTGCACAATGTGCCATAAAAGCATTTCCTCCTATTTATATACGCTCAAGTTAGATATGCTCAAGCAGACGCTGCATAATTTCCTGATAGGCCTGTTCCACGCCGCCCATATCCCGGCGGAAACGATCCTTATCCAGCTTCTCATGCGTTTTCTCATCCCACAGGCGGCAGGTGTCCGGGCTGATCTCATCGGCAAGGATGATTTCACCGGAGCCTGTGCGGCCAAATTCCAGCTTGAAATCCACCAGAATGACGCCGCAGGAATGCCAGAAGTCCTTCAGGAACGTGTTGACCATCAGCGCATAACGGCGGATGGTGGCAATCTCTTCTTCAGTAGCCAGCCCCAGCGCCAGCGCATGGGAGGTGTTGAGCAGCGGGTCGCCCAGATCGTCATTTTTGTAGGAGTATTCCACGGTGGGCTGAGAAAACACCACGCCCTCCTCCACGCCGTAACGCTTGGAGAAGGAGCCGGCGGCGATATTGCGCACAATCACTTCCAGCGGCACAATGTTGACGCGGCGCACCAGCGTTTCGCGTTCGCTGAGCTCCTGCACGAAATGATTGGGCACGCCATAGGGCGCAAGCTTTGCCATCAGGCGGTTGCTCATCTGGTTGTTGATGACGCCCTTGCCGGCAATGGAGCCTTTCTTCAGGCCATTGAAGGCGGTGGCATCGTCTTTGTAGGAAACGATCAGCAGCTCAGGATCTTCGGTTTCATATACGCGCTTGGCCTTGCCTTCATAAATCTGATTACGCTTTTCCACTCTGACATCCTCCTGATAAAATCCGTCCCGTCACTCCCATTCAATGGAGGCCGGGGGCTTGGTGGTTACATCGTAAAGCACGCGATTGCAGCCGCTGACCTCGCCGATGATGCGCGCGGAGAGCCTGTCCAATAGCTCATAGGGAAGGTGCACGACGTCTGCTGTCATAAAGTCGTCCGTTGCCACGGCGCGAATGGCGACGGCATAGGCATAGGTGCGTTCATCGCCCATTACGCCCACGCTCTTTGCGCCGGTGAGCACGGTGAAATACTGCGAGGCAGCAATGCCGGAAGCGGCGATCTCCTCGCGCAGGATGCGGTCGCTTTCGCGCACGATCCGAACCTTGTCGGGCGTGAGCTCGCCGATGACGCGGATGGCCAGACCGGGCCCCGGGAAGGGCTGACGGTAGACGAGGCTTTCCGGAAGCCCCAGTGTGAGCCCCAGACGCCGCACCTCATCCTTGAACAGCATGCGCAGCGGCTCAACAAGGCTGGTAAAGCCCAGTTCGCCGGGCAGACCGCCCACGTTGTGATGGCTCTTGATGACGGCGCTGCCCTTAACCGAGCCGCTTTCAATGACGTCGGGATAGATGGTGCCCTGCGCGAAATGATCGCGCTTGCCCAGCTGTGCGGAGGCTTCCTTAAAGACATTGACAAACTCGCGGCCGATGATTTTGCGCTTGGTTTCAGGGTCGGTGACGCCTTTGAGCGCGGCAAAAAAGCGTTCTGATGCGTCAACAGCCTTGAGCTCCACAGGGAAGGTTTTGGTGAAAATGTCAACCACCTGGTCGCTTTCGCCGGCGCGCATGAAGCCGTGATCCACATAAACGCAGGTGAGGCGATTGCCAATGGCGCGATACAGAAGCGCGGCGGCGACTGCGCTGTCTACGCCGCCGGACAGCCCCAGCAGCACAGTGCCGTTGCCCACCTGCTCGCGGATACGCTGCACCGCCTGCTCGGCATAGGCTTCCATATTCCAGTCGTCCGCAGCATGGCAGATGCCAAACAGGAAATTGCGCAGAACCGCCATGCCCTCTTCCGTGTGCGTTACCTCGGGATGGAACTGCACGCCATACAGCGCGCGCGCTTCGTTTTCAAGCGCGGCCACGGGGCAGTTGGGCGTATGCGCCGTGATGGTGAAACCGCAGGGAGGCTGAACCACCTGCCAGGTATGGCTCATCCAGCAGGTGCTTTCGGGCTGCAGATCCTGCAAAAGCCCGTGCCCTGTCTCATCCATGGAGACAAGCGTGCGCCCGTATTCGCGCATTTCGCCGCGGCGGATATCGCCGCCCAGCAGATGCGACATCAGCTGCATGCCGTAGCAGATGCCAAGCACGGGGATGCCCAGAGAAAAGATGCCGGGATCAATCGTGGGAGCGCCGTCATCCAGCACGCTGGCAGGGCCGCCGGAGAGAATAATGCCCACCGGATTGGCATCGCGAACGTCATCAAGCGATGCGGTGTAGGGCAGCACTGCGGAATACACGCCGCATTCGCGGACACGGCGGGCAATCAGCTGTGTGTACTGACCGCCGAAATCGAGGATCAGAATCCCGCGAGGATCGTTCATGAAAAATACCTCCTTGCGATGGATTGAATCAGCCTGCCGTCACTCATCCACGGTGGAAAGCAGTCTGCGCATGCATAAAAGGGAGCAAACAAATACACGCGCCCTGGATGCAGCGATCCGGGCGCGTGATGGCGATGCGCAGTCTGTCGTATTCCTTGCCGAAAGAGAGGGAGCGGCGCAGCAGGCGGGACATACGCAGGGAACCCCTGCGCAGCAGGCAAACGGGGGCAGAACGCTTGCAGACCGAAAAAAAGCGTGCAGCAAGCACACTGTGTTTTCCGGAAAGAGAACCCGTCATGCCTGGTCACCTCGCCTGTAAAAAACAAAAAGACAAGGGCGGATTAAGCGATGGCGTGACACCCTTGCCATGCAACGGAGAGATTATAGCGCCGGATCTTTAAAAAGTCAAGTGCCGTTTTGTTTTTCTGATGTTCATGAAGCTTTTTCGCGTTGTGCAAATACTGCAAAAAAACAAAAAGTCTTCTTGACAACAGACGCAACTATCTGCTATCATTTGCGCCGACAGAGCAAGGGTGC
>CAMGDO010000222.1 GCA_946042585.1 uncultured Clostridia bacterium | reverse complement strand
GGCGAAGGCGGTCATCTCATCGAAGATCTGCTCCGCAACCTCCGCCGGCACGCCGTTGCGCACGCAGCCTGGAACGACGACCTTCCCGTCCTCCTCGAGACCGTGGATGAAATTCTGCTTCTCCTTCGCCATCACGTCGTGCTTCTTCTTGGCCATGGCGCGGCGCACCAGGTCGCTGCGGCCCATGGAGTAGCCCGCCAGGTCGCGCACGATCTGCATGACCTGCTCCTGATACACCATGCAGCCGTAGGTGACATCCAGAATGGGCGCCAGCTGCGGCGTTTCATACCGCACGGCTGCGGGATCGCGCTTGCCGGCGATATAGCGGGGGATGGACTCCATGGGGCCGGGGCGGTACAGGCTGATGGCGGCGATGATATCCTCAAAGTTCGCGGGCTGCATATTGGTGAGGAAGGAGCGCATGCCGCCGCCTTCCAGCTGGAATACGCCGTCCGTATCGCCGGCGGAGATCATCCGGTATACGTCGGGATCATCCAGGGGAATATCGTCCGGGCGCATATCGACGCCCTGCGTGCGCATCAGATCCAGCGTGTCGCGGATAACGGTCAGCGTGCGCAGCCCCAGAAAATCCATTTTCAGCAGGCCAAGCTTTTCAATAACGCCCATGGGGAACTGCGTGGTGATCACCTGATCGTTCATCTGCAGGGGAACGAAATGCACGGCCGGCTCGCCCGTGATGAGCACGCCTGCGGCGTGCGTGGAGGCGTGGCGCGGCATGCCTTCCAGCAGCAGGCTCAGATCAATCAGCCGCTTGATCTGCGGATTGCTGTCATACTGCTCCTTTAATTCCGTGGAGAGCGTCAGCGCCTTTTCCAGCGTCATGTTCAGATCGCCCGGCACGAGCTTGGCGATGTGATCGCATTCGGCATAGGAGTAGCCCAGCACGCGCCCCACATCACGGATGACGCCGCGCGCCGCCATGGTGCCGAAGGTGATGATCTGGCACACATGATCCTGCCCGTATTTGCGGGCGACATAGTTGATCACCTCCTGCCGCCGCTCATAGCAGAAGTCCATGTCGATATCCGGCATGGAAACGCGCTCGGGGTTCAGGAAGCGCTCGAAGGTGAGATTGTAGCGGATGGGATCCAGCTGGGTGATATTGAGGCAGTATGCCACGATGCTGGCGGCGCCGCTGCCGCGCCCCGGCCCCACCATGATGCCGTTGTCCTTGGCGAATTTGACAAAATCCCATACGATGAGAAAATAATCGACATAGCCCATGGAGGAAATGACGGACAGCTCGTATTCCATGCGCTCCCGGGCGATCTGATCATCCGGAGAATAGCGCTCCGCCAGCCCCTGCAGCACAAGCTCCCTGAGATAGCCTGCACTGGTTTTGCCCTCCGGCACGGGAAAGCACGGCAGATGCACCTGCCCAAAGTCAAAGGTGACCTGACAGCGCATGGCGATTTCGTGCGCGCGGGATACGGCATCCGCGTACCCGGGAAACAGCGAAAGCATTTCTTCTTCGCTTTTGAGATACAACTGATCCGTTTCCATGCTCATGCGGTTTTCATCATCCAGCGTTTTGCCCGTCTGGATGCACATGAGCACCTCCTGCGCCTTGGCATCCTCCTGCCGCAGATAGTGCACGTCGTTTGTGGCCACCAGCGGCACGCCCGTGCGCTCGCTCATATCAATCAGCCGGGGCAGCACGCGCTTTTCATCAGCAATGCCGTGATCCATGATTTCGATGAAGAAATTGCCATGCCCGAACATTTCGTCCATCTGGCGCACATAGCGCTCGGCCTCGGCGATACGGCCGTCCAGCAGCATTTTGGGCAGATCGCCCGACAGACAGGCGCTCAGGCAGATCAGCCCCTCGCAGTGCTCGCGCAGGAGGTTGTAATCGATGCGCGGGCGGTAGTAGAAGCCGCGCGTGAAGGCTTCCGAGCACAGATACATCAGGTTCTGATAGCCTGTATTATTCTCGCACAGGAGCAGCAGGTGGCTGTATTCGCGGCTGGCGTAGACCTTTTCATCCATGTTGGGGCAAAGGTACATTTCGCAGCCGATCACAGGATGCACGCCGGCATCCCGGCAGGCGGTATAGAAATCAATCACGCCGTAGAGCACGCCGTGATCCGTGCAGGCGCAGGCGTCCATGCCTCGCTCCCGGACGAGCCTGGGCAGGGATTTGATGCGGCAGGCGCCGTCGAGCAGACTGTATTCCGTGTGCAGATGCAGATGTGCGAACGCCATGCGTCTACGCCTCCATTCTTCTTTATCCTCCGTATTATAGCGCAAAAAAACGACCCAGGCAAGAGAAGCCGGATCGTTTCGGGAAAGATGGGGGCGGTGTGCCCCGCTTATTTCTTGCTCTTGCGGGTGTCGATGCTGCTGCGGAACACGAAATAACGCTGATAGAAAAACTCCAGCACGAAATTGAGCAGCATGTTGATGCCCGTGACCAGATATTCATTCCACAGGAGGGTACCGGTCAGATAATCGCCCAGCCATGTGCTGGCAGGCGTGAACACCACATAGAACAGGAAGGCCTTGAACATGGCCACGGGCACGTTCGCGGCGGAATGGAAGGTGAAATTGCGGTTGAGGGTGAAATTCCACACCACCGACAGCGCCAGCGCAATCAGATAGCGCACGCTGTAAGACCAGGTGGTCAGCTCCTTGAGCAGCGTGAAGGAGGCTATTTCAATGAGCCCGGCGCTGATGGAGAAAAACGTGAACTTGATGAAGCGGAGTATTTCCTTTTTTTTCATGCCAAACTCTCCTTCGTGCGGTTTCTGTCATGCTGTTTTATACTAATAGAAGAAAGCAGGACTTGTCAATGGGGCAATAGAAGCGAAATTATGGCAGCGGCTGCGCCGCGCACAATGCACAGCGGCAGAAGCTGCCCTGTGCGCAGATGATGCTGCTGATAGCAGGCGGCGTTCTGCAAAAGGAGGGACAGACCGCCAAAGGCGCAAAGACTGCTGAGCATCACGAACAGGGCGCGGCGGGACAGGCAGGAACCGATCAGCGCGCGGCAGCCCGAGGATACTTCCAGCAGCGCCTGCACGGCAAAAAGCACCGTGTCCGGCAGCGGCAGCACACGGGCAGAAAGCCCGGAG
>CAMGDO010000221.1 GCA_946042585.1 uncultured Clostridia bacterium | reverse complement strand
GAGGCAGCCTTGCGTATATGGCGGGCTGCGTGGATATACCGCCGCAGATGCGTGCGCGCGCGACGGAGCTGGCGGAAGAGGGCAAAACGCCGCTGGTGTTTGCGCAGAACGATTGCCTGCTGGGCATGATCGCCGTGGCGGACGTCATCAAGGAGGACAGCGCGCGTGCCGTGAAGGAATTGCAGGGCATGGGCGTGCGCGTGGTGATGCTGACGGGCGACAATCATCGCACCGCGCAGGCGATTGGACAGCAGGTGGGCATCAACGAGGTGATGGCCGATGTGCTGCCTGACGGCAAGGAGACGGTGGTTCGCTCGCTGAGTCGGGAAGGAAGGGTGGCCATGGTGGGCGACGGCATCAATGACGCGCCCGCGCTGACCCGGGCGGACGTGGGCATTGCCATTGGCGCGGGCACGGATGTGGCGATTGATGCGGCCGATGTGGTGCTGATGAAGAGCAGGCTCAGCGATGTGCCTGCCGCCATCAGGCTCAGCCGCGCCACGCTGCGCATTATCCACCAGAATCTGTTCTGGGCGTTTTTGTACAATACCATCGGCATTCCGCTGGCAGCCGGTGCGTTTATATCGCTTCTGGGCTGGCAGATGAGCCCCATGTACGGCGCAGCCGCCATGAGCCTGAGCAGCTTCTGCGTGGTATCCAATGCCCTGCGGCTCAATTTCTTCCGCTTGTTTGATGCCTCGCATGATCACAGGCGGCGCCATGCTGCTTTACGGCGCACAGCGCAGCCCAAGCAAAGAACGCTGCACATCGATGGCATGATGTGCATGCATTGCCAGAATGCCGTGAAAAATGCGCTGGAAGCTATTGACGGCGTGGGGAACGCGGATGTAGACTATCAGAAGGGAACCGCGTGTGTGACGCTGCTCAGGGATGTGGCGGACGATACGCTCAGAGCCGCTGTGGAAGCGGAGGATTATCAGGTTCTTTCAATCGAGTGAAGAGGTGAGGCAAGCATGCAGGCAACTGAAATTCTGGAGGCCGTGATGGTGCTCAGCTTTGGCATTTCCTGGCCGGCATCCATTATCAAATCCTTCCGCAGCCGCACAGCCAAAGGGCGCAGCCTGTTTTTTCTGGTGATGATCTGGCTGGGCTATATGGCGGGGATTGCGTGGAAGGTGATTGAATACCGCCAGACAGGCGTGTTCAAGTATCCTTCGTATTTCTACATCATGAATCTGCTGATGGTCAGCACGGATATGGTGCTGTATTTCCGCAATCGCAGACTGGACAACGCAAGGGAGGCGCAGACATGAATATTCTGGCAATTGGCAACAGCTTTTCTACCGATGCAACCCGCTATCTCTATGAGGTGGCGCAGGCTGCCGGCAAAGATGTGACGGTGGTCAATCTGTTTATTCCGGGCTGTCCACTCAGCCGGCACTATCGGAATATGCTGTCGGGCGAGCGCGCATACCAGATGGAATACAACGGCATGCGCACGGGCTTTGCAGTATCCATCACCGAAGCGCTGCTGAACCGGGACTGGGATGTGGTGACCGTGCAGCAGTCCAGCCCGCTTTCCACGCAGTATGAAACCTATCAGCCCTATCTGGGCGAGCTGACTGCCTATGTGCGCCGCTGTGCGCCCAAAGCGCGGCTCTGGGTGCACGAAACATGGGCCTATGAGCAGGACAGCGAACGGCTGAATGAGCTCATGGGCTATAGGGACTATCGCGATATGTATCGGGATTTGCACAATGCCTATGAGCAGGCGGCGAAGGAGATTCATGCAGAGGGCGTGATTCCCTGCGGCACGCTGTTTCTGGCGCTGGTGTCGCAGGGGCTGACTGTACACCGCGATACCTTCCATGCCTCCTATGGGCTGGGGCGGTATGCGCTGGCGCTCACCTGGCTGCGCGCACTGACAGGCGCGGATGTGAGAAAACTGTCCCTGCCTGCGCTGGATGAGCCGGTGGAGGAGGAAAAGCTGCAGCTTGTGCGCGACAGTGTGATGGCGATGCTGCCCTGAGACGGCGCGGACGAAAAAACAGCAATCAAAAAACGATCGGATGGGGGTCCGATCGTTTTTTGATGGCAGAATCAGAATACCACGGTGGCGCCTTCCGCGCGAACAGACAGCACATAGCAGGCCTTGTCGCCATACACAGCCGACATATGCTGCACGAAGCGTTCCTCGCAATCCTGCGGCACCAGATTCAGCGTGGTGCCGGCAAAGCCGCCGCCGTGCACGCGCCATGCGCCGCGGCCATGCAGCTGCTGCTCAGCCATGGCCAGCGCCACGCACAGGGGCTGCTCGCTGTTCTTGGCGTATACATTCTGCAGATACATCCAGCTGCTGCGGCCCGAAGCGATCAAAAGGCGCTTGATTTCCTCCAGGTCATCCTGCTCGATGGCCTTGACCAGAGAAGATACGCGGTTGTTTTCTTCATAATAGTGCATGGCGCGCAGCACCGCGCGATCCCCCAGCTTGCGCCGCACGCCGCCGATATCCTGATACAGCTGCTCGGGGCGCACGCGCCGCAGCACATCCTCGCCAAAGTACTGCGCCACGGCCGTCATTTCTTGCCGGATGGCGGCATACTCCGCTGTCAGGTCATCATGGCTGCCGCCGGTATTGACGACCACCAGAGAATACCCCTTTTTGGCGAAGTCATATTGCAGGGGCTGAACTTTCGGCTCGTTTTTGAAGTCGATATACACCAGACCGCCCACGGAGGAGGCCATCTGATCCATCAGCCCGCAGGGCTTGCCAAAGTATGCGTTTTCGGCATACTGGGCAATCAGGGCGCGCTCAATGGGATCCACCTTCATGCCGCTGTAGAGCGCGTCAAATATCGCGCAGATCAGCACCTCAAATGCGGCGGAGGAGGAAAGACCGCTGCCGGTGAGCACGTTGCTGGTGGCAGCGCCGTCAAAGCCGCGCACCGTGAGCCCCATGTCGCGCATGCGCGCCGCCGTGCCGCGAATCAGCGCCGCAGGCGTTCCCTGCTCTTCCGGAACGGGAGACAGATCGCTCAGATCCAATTCAATGGGCGCAAAGCCTTCGCTGTGCAGGTGAACCTGCATATCGCCTGTCTCTTATACACATCTGACGCTGCCGACGAAGGCTTAGGTGTA
>CAMGDO010000220.1 GCA_946042585.1 uncultured Clostridia bacterium | reverse complement strand
TGGCGCTGCCCGTTCGTTCTATCAGGGGGATACAAGCGATTCGATGTCCAGATACGTGCCGTTTTTCTCAAGCTCCACGCGCAATTCCCCCGTGCCTGCGGAAACGGCAATGACCTGCCCGGCATTCACATGTTCTCCGGCCTTGACGCGCATGCTCAGTGCGCCGGTGCAGCGGCTTTCATAGCCGTCCGCATGGGATAAAACGATGCAGCCGTCGCCGCAGAAGAGAACATCGCCCTCCGATACGGCATAGATGCTTTGGCCGGGTGCAAGCGGATAGACCGTGTCCGCAGACAGACGCCAGATGTGCGTTTTTCCATCGCGCACGGCGCCGGCAAAGCGCGCGCTGGGCTGCGCGTCCACCGGACGCTGCCAGCGGGCAGCGAGCGCGTCCGACAGCGTTTCATCCTGACTTTGGGAGGCGCTTTGCGTATCATGGCGCTTCAGGTCATCCTGCCGCGTATAGATCGCCGCGAAAAGGATGGTGAGGATACACAGGAGCATACCGCCGGCATAGCCCCATTTTTCGAGACGTTTGCGCATAAAAAACCTCCTTGCAGTGGGTATTATGGAACAGGTTCTCTTTGTATATTCGCGCGGAATGTGATACAATAGAAAGAAGGAGGTGTACGCAATGCGCGATACATTTTTGATCGTGGACGGAAACAGCCTGATGCACCGGGCGTTCCATGCCCTGCCGCTGATGGATTACAACGGGGTGTATACCAACGCCGTGCACGGTTTTCTGATGATGCTGCTGCGCTGCGTGCGCGAGCGTGCGCCGCGGTATTGCGCGGTGGCTTTTGACGAGCATGCGCCCACCTTCCGGCATACGCAGTATGCGCAGTATAAGGGAACACGCGCCCGCACACCGGATGAACTGCGGCCGCAGTTTGAAGTGATTCGGGAAATCCTTCTGGCCATGGGGCTGGGTGTATTGAGCCTGACGGGGTATGAGGCGGACGATATTCTGGGCACGCTGTCGCGCCAGTGCGGCGAGCGCGGAATTCAGGCTCTGCTGCTGACGGGCGACCGCGACGCGCTGCAGCTGGTGGATGACGAGGTGACGCTGCTGCTCACGCGAAAGGGCATCTCGGAAACGGAGGAATGCACGCCCGCGCGTGTGAAGGAGCTCTTTGGCGTAACGCCCGCCCAGATTACCGATCTCAAGGGATTGATGGGCGACAGCTCGGATAATATTCCCGGCATTCCGGGCGTGGGGGAAAAGACAGCGCTGAAGCTGCTGGATACCTACGGCACGCTGGAAAACGTGCTGGAAAACGCCGGGGAGATCAAGGGAAAGCTGGGAGAAAAGATCCGCGAAAACGCCGAACAGGGACGCTTTTCCAAATGGCTGGCTACGATTCGCCGCGATATTCCACTGCAGGTGCGCTTTGATGCATGCGATACGCACCACATGGCGGACGCTCTGGCGGTGCTCTATAAATATGGGCTGAACGCCATTGCCCAGCGGCTGGAAAAGGAAGAAGGCGCGGACACGCCAAAGACCACGGAAGAAAGAGCGGTGGAATTTGGCGACTGGCAGGAGCTGACGGCGGAGACGGCGCGGCAGCTGAGCGCACAGGGCGGAGAAATGGCCGCCTATGTGAGCGAGGAGGAAGTTTCGCTGTGCAGCGGGGCGCAGCGGCTCAAGGCGCAGCTGGGCGGTCAGGTGGGGCTGTTTGACGGAATAGGAAACGAGGGCGATGCGCTGGCATCGTGTGCGCCGGTATGGCAGGGCACGGTGATTACGCACGACGGAAAGCGTCTGTGGCATATGCTCAGCGAAGAGGGACAGGCGCTGCCGCAGGTCAGCTTTGACACCATGCTGGCGGCGTATGCGCTCAATCCGCAGGAGAAGAGCTATCATCTGTCCGCGTTTGCGGAGGCAGATGCTTCGGGCGTGATGCAGCTGGCCTGCAGGCAGCGCGCAGCCATGAAGGAGCTGGGCGTGGAGCGGCTGTATGAGGATATTGAGCTGCCGCTCAGCCAGGTGCTGTTTGACATGGAGCGCACGGGCTTTTCTGTGGACACCGAGGCGCTGCGTGCCATGGGGCAGCGGCTGCTTGCGCGGGAGGATGCGCTGCGCGAGGAGATTTTCCGTCTGGCAGGCGTGGGCGAGTTCAATATCAACAGCCCCAAACAGCTGGGCGATGTGCTGTTTAACCGGCTGGGCCTGCGGCCGGGCAGGAAAACCAGCAAGGGCTTTTCGACCGATGTGGATACGCTTGAGCAGCTGCGGCAGGAGCACCCGGTCATCCCCTGCATTTTGGAATACCGTCAGGTGAGTAAGCTGCACGGCACCTATATTGACGCGCTGATCCGGAAAGTGGGGTCAGACGGGCGCATTCATACCTTCTTTGATCAGACGGGCACGGCGACGGGGCGCATTTCCAGCGCCGAACCCAATTTGCAGAATATTCCCGTGCGCACGGAGCTGGGGCGGGAAATCCGCCGCGCCTTTGTGGCTGCGCCCGGATGCGTGCTGGTGGATGCCGATTATTCGCAGATCGAACTGCGGATTCTGGCGCATTTTTCGGGCGATGCTGCGATGGTGGACGCGTTTCACCGCGGGCAGGATATTCACGCCCGCACGGCGGCCGAGGTGGAGGGCGTAGCCATGGAGGAGGTCACGCCTCAGATGCGCGCCAATGCCAAGGCGGTCAATTTCGGTCTGGTGTATGGCATCAGCGATTTCGGTCTGGCGCGGAATACCGGCATGACGCGGCGCGAGGCGGCTGCATTTATCGAAAAATACTTTGCCACCTATCCCGGCGTGCAGGCGTTCATGCGCCGCGCGGTGGCGGAGGGCTATGATACAGGGATGGCGCGCACGCTGTTTGGACGCGTCCGGCGGCTCAGTGAGCTGAAGGCTGCCAATGCCAATGTGCGCGCATTCGGCGAGCGCGCCGCCATGAATACGCCTGTGCAGGGCACAGCGGCGGATATCATCAAGCTGGCGATGGTGCGCGTGCATCAGGCGCTGCGCGATGGAGGATACAAAGCAAAACTGGTTTTGCAGGTACACGACGAACTGATAATAGAATGTCCCAGGGAGGAAGCCAGCCGCGTGGCGGAATTGCTGCGCGAGTGCATGGAGCATGTGATCAC
>CAMGDO010000219.1 GCA_946042585.1 uncultured Clostridia bacterium | reverse complement strand
GATGTGTATAAGAGACAGGTGCCCATCACCAGCGCATCCGCACCGGCTGCCACAGCCTCCCGGGCCGTGTCTGCGTTGATGCCGCCATCCACCATAATCTGTCCGGCATAGCCCATTTCGCGCAGCGCGCGAATTTTGGGCATCATATCCGCCATGAATTTCTGCCCGCCAAAGCCGGGCTCCACCGTCATCACCAGCACCAGATCGCACAGCGGCAAAAGCGCCCGGATGCTCTCCGCGTCCGTTTTGGGCTTGATTGAAACGCCTGCCCTGATTCCCTTCGCGCGGATGTTTGCAAGCGTCTTCTCCACATCAATGGGCGCTTCGGCATGCACGGTGATCGCCCCTGCGCCGCTCTGCGCAAACTCGTCAACATACTGATCCGGGTTGTCCATCATCAGATGCACATCCTGATGCAGCGTCGGAAACGCCTTTTTGAGCGCGCTGACCATGGCGGGACCAAAGGACAGATTGGGCACAAAATGCGCATCCATGATATCCACATGCATGCTGTCCACGCCCGCGTCAAGCATGCGCTGCACATCCGCACCCACCTGCAGCAGATCGCTGGCAAGAATCGAAGCCAAGATTTCAATCATAACGTTCCCTCCATAGTTGTCTTGTCTTTTCCAATAGCTCCCGATAGCGTTTCACCCGCGCCGGGCTGATCGCCCCTGCTTCCATCGCCTGCTGCACGGCGCACCCCGGTTCACTGCCATGATAGCACGGCTGAAAGCGGCAGCATCCCTGATACGGCGCAAACTCCGGATAATACTCCATCAGCTCCACCGGATCCATCACCTGCTCAAACTCCAGCAAACTGAAGCCCGGCGTATCCATCACCCGCAGGCCGTCCGTCTCAATCAGCGATGCATGGCGCGTGGTGTGCTTGCCGCGTTCGATTCTGCTGATGTCGCCCGTCTGCAGATTGAGCCCCAGCAGGGCGTTGAGCAGCGTGCTTTTGCCCACGCCGGACTGCCCGGCAAAGCATACGGTTCTGCCCTGCATCTGCGCGCGCAGCTCTGCCAGCCCTTCGCCCGTTCCCGCGCTCACGCAGATCACCGGCACATTCGCCTGCGCATAGTCGCGCTGCGCGGTCTGCGCCGCCTGCAGCCCCAGGTCGCACTTGTTCACCGCCAGCACAGCGTCCATGCCCTGCATGCGCGCGCCAAGCAGAAGCTTATCAATCAGCAGCCAGTCCGGCGCGGGCGCGCAGGCCACCACCAGCACCAGCAGTGTAATATTCGCCACCGGCGGACGCAGGCACTCGCTCTTTCGCGGCAGAATCTCCTCCAGCCAGCCATGCTCCTCGCCTTCGCCGGGGGTGAAGAGCACATAGTCGCCCACCAGCGGCGTCATATGCTGACGGCGGAATTTCTTCTTTGCGCGCAGCACATACACATTTTTGTCCTCGCCGCGCACGGTATACAGCCCGCCGCGGCCCTCGATAATCTGTCCCTGCGTCATGGATTTTCCTGTTTATCCCCTGTCTGCACATATATGACCAGCGTTACAGCGCTGTCGTTGAGCACACGCTCACCCGCCTTGGGCAATTGATCCGCCACACGATCCACGCGCTGCGCATCTGTGGTCTCATGCTCAATCACCTGCACCGTGCCCACAAAGCCCGCCACCTGCAGCGCCGACACAGCCTGCTGAAGCGTTTGGTCCGTCACGCGCGGCATGGTCACGCTGCCGCTGACCACCACCTGAATGATTTCGCCATACGCCAGTGTTTCACCCGCGGCAGGCGTCTGCTCCAGCACAGTGTTCAGCTTTTCATCCGATTCCCGTCTTTCCGTCACCAGCACGGTGAAGCCGTATTTGGCCGCTTCGGTATTTGCAGCCTCCAGCTCCATCCCCGTCAGCTGCGGCACGCCCTGCTTTTCGGGGCCCGTGCTGACGGTGATCACAATCACATCCCCGCGCTTCATCACATATTGATACTCACGCGACTGCGTCATCACGATGCCCGCCGGCGTTTTGCTGTCGCTCTGGCGCACCACTTCCACCACCAGACCCTTTTCCTGACCCAGCCGCAATGCTTCCTTCTCCGTTTCGCCAATCAGATAGGGCGCTTCGGTGCGATTGACCACACCCTGCACGATTTGGACCGAGCCATAGGCCAGCGCCGCCAGCACCACGGCGGTCAGCGCCACCAGCAGCACCGTTTCCCGGATGCGCCGGATGCGCCGCTGCCACTTGATTTCCTGCATGCGGCCGGTATTCACGCGCACCCTGCCCGAGCTTGTCGCTTCCTGCGTCACGCTGGCGGTGGATGCCTTTGGATTCTGCAGGGCTGCGCGGATTGCGCGCGCCATATCCGCAGCATCACTATAGCGGTTGCGCGGCTCCTTGCTCATGGCGATGAGCACCACCTGCTCCATCGCGGGCGAAATGCCATCCGCCACCAGAGAGGGCGGCTTGGGCTGCGCGGAAATATGCTGCATGGCGATATTCACCGCTGTGTCTCCGTCAAAAGGCACGCGCCCCGTGAGCATTTCATACATGACCACGCCCACGCTGTAAATATCGCTGGCATAGGTCACATTGTCGCCCCGCGCCTGCTCGGGCGAAAAATAATGCACCGAACCCATCACGCTGTCGCCCTTGGACAGCGTCTTGCTGCCCGCAACGCGCGCAATGCCAAAATCCGCCACCTTGATGTGGCCTTCGGAATTGACCAGAATATTCTGCGGCTTGATGTCACGATGAATAATGCCGTTGTTGTGCGCATGCTGCAGCGCCGAAAGGATGCGAATGGCAATCTGCGCCGCCACCGACTCGGGCAGCCGTCCCTTTTCGGCAATGATTTCCTTCAGCGTGCGCCCGCGCATGTATTCCATCACCAGATACCGGCAGCCTTCCTCCTCGCCCACGTCCAGCAGATTGACGATGTTGTGATGACTCACCT
Organism: uncultured Clostridia bacterium; assembly: GCA_946042585.1. Classification (GTDB taxonomy): domain Bacteria; phylum Bacillota; class Clostridia; order Christensenellales; family Aristaeellaceae; genus SFMI01. Next base: position 252 of record CAMGDO010000219.1, on the reverse strand, counting down.
TGCTGGCTGCCAGTGCTTCCCGCTGAAACCGCTCCAGAAACTCCTTGTCGTTGTTAAACTCAGGCCGCAGAATCTTGACCGCCACATTGTGCCCGGTGCGCAGATCCGTGGCGCGGAATACCAGCGCCATGCCGCCCTTGCCGATGAATTCTTCCAGTTTATACCGCTGGCCCAGTACGCGTCCGATCATGCGCACACCTCCAGCAGCTGTCTCTTATACACATCTCCGAGCCCACGAGACGTAGAGGAATC
>CAMGDO010000218.1 GCA_946042585.1 uncultured Clostridia bacterium | reverse complement strand
CCGTTGCCTATACTCGGAGCCTTGCTGAGGACCTCAAGCGCCGCGATTTCACCATCAACGCCATGGCCTACGCCCCAGACGCCGGGCTGGTCGATCTGTATGACGGACAGGCGGATTTGTCCTCGCACATCATTCGCTGTGTGGGCGACGCGCCTGTGCGTCTGACTGAGGATGCGCTGCGAATCCTGCGGGCCATGCGGTTTGCCGCTGCGCTCGGCTTTGCCATTGAGATGCAAACTGCGCAGGCCATGCATGCCCTGCGCGGCAGGCTGTCGCTCATCAGCCGCGAGCGGATATCCTCAGAAATCATGCGGATGCTGCGCCATGACGGAGCCGTGGCTGTGCTTAAAGCCTTCCCCGACGTTTTCTGCGCCGCGCTGCCCGATTACCCATCGCAGCAGCTTCCCGCCGCGCTCGCCCTTCTGTCCGCCCTGCCGCAGGGCGATGAAGCGCTTCGTCTGTCGGCGCTATTGAGCGTCTGCCCGGACAATGCGGCAAGTGTTTTGCATTCGCTGCGGCTTGCCAGAGCGCTGACCGATCAGGTATTGTCTCTCCTTTCGCATGTGCAGGACGAACCCTCTCCGGAGGAAATCCCTCTTCTGCTTGCATCCATTGGGCAGGAGCAGCTGAAGCGCCTGCTTTTGCTCTGGCGCGCGCAGGGGCTCTCGGAGGAAGCGCACGCGCTGCTTCTCTTGCGCATGCAGGAAACGCTCGATGCACGCCTGCCGCTCCGTCTGTCAGAGCTTGCCGTAAGCGGAAGCGATCTTGCGCAGCATGGGCTGTCCGCTGGTCCGCAGATGGGCGCGGCGCTACGCAGGCTGCATGAGGATGTGCTGCGCGGCAGGCTGCCAAACGAACGCGAAGCGCTGCTTAAGGCGCTGGATACGCAATAATTTGGCGGTACGTCCGCTTTCCGACGTCCCGGCTGTTGTCCGCCAAATGACACCCTGCAAAATGCAGCGCGCCCCGGACCTTGACGTGTCCGGGGCGTTCATATCACCGATAGGCGCATATCACATGACAACTGATTTGTAATACCTGCCAAATTCCGCAAGCGCGTCGATAATCGGCAGCATCTGATAACCAAGCTCCGTCAGCCCATATTCCACACGCGGCGGCATTTCCCGATAATCATGCCGATAAACCAGCCCGTCCTCCATCATCTGCCGCAGGCTGTCCGTCAGAACCTTTTGCGATATGCCATCCAGATCTCTTTGCAGTTCGTTGAATCGCCACGGACGCGCTTTCAGATTGCGCAGGATGAGCAATTTCCATTTTCCTCCGATGAGCGCTACGGCCGTTGCCACCGGGCAATCCGGCAATTCCTCTTTTGTTTTCATCTCCCGCATCACCTCGCCATCCCATTATAACATAGATTATAAAACAGATATACAGTTATAAAAAAGTGCGTACTTGTTTCTCTCTATGTCCGTAGGTAAACTACTGTCAGGCAAGAAAATTGCCGGAGAATCTGGAGGTACACACAATGAAAAACTATGCAAAGACAACCCTGGGCAACGAAGGCAGAACGGAGCTTCATGATTTGCTTGGGCTGACCGGCGCCGAGATCAGCATCAACCATCTTCCATCAGGCGCTGGCGTTCCCTTTGTTCATTCTCACAGGGATAATGAAGAAATCTATGGAATTCTTGCCGGTCGCGGCCATGCAATCATCGACGGCGAACAGCTTGCGCTGGCCGCAGGCGACTATCTGAGGATTGCGCCTGCTGCAAAGCGGCAGTTCTTCGCCGCTGACAGCGAGGGAATCACTTATGTCTGCATTCAGGTGAAGGCAAACTCCCTTGGCGGTTTCACCGCAGGGGATGCCGTCATTGATTGACCGTATCAGGCAAACACAAAAACAGCCACGGCAGTGCAATCTGCCGTGGCTGATTCTGTCTTATGCATGCCGCCTGAGGCAGCCTTTGCGAAGGATTACTGGGCCTCGATGTTGTCCAGCAGCCAGTTCATGTCAGAACCGAAGTTAGCGGTCAGCTTCAGGGTTTCACCCTCAGCCACCACCAGGTTGCCGGCGTTGTCATAGATCGGGCCGGTGAAGACATCCCATTCACCGCTGAGCATCTTGTCGGTGGCAGCGTCAATCAGTTCCTGCGCGCCTTCGGGGGCAGCGGCAGTCAGCGGAGCCAGCGCGATCAGGCCTTCCTTCATGCCATAGAACAGGTTGGTGGGCTCCCAGGTGCCTTCCATCACCTTGGTCACTTCATCCAGCACGATGGCGCTCCAGTCCCAGATGGGGGCAGTCATCCAGGCATTGTAGCCCGCTTCGCCCTCGTTGATCACAGCGTTGTAGCCCACGCCGTAGCAGTTGCGGGCTTCCGCAGCCACCATGGGCATGGTGGTATCGCAGTGCTGACCCAGCACGTCGCAGCCCAGATCCAGCAGCGCTTCGGCGGTCTGGCGCTCCATGGTCACGTCATACCAGGAGTTGGTGTACTTGACGATGATCTTGGCATCGGGATTCACGCTCTTAACGCCCAGAGCAAAGGCATTCAGGCCGCCGTTGACTTCGGGGTTGTTCATGGAGCCGACATAGCCAATCAGGTTGGTCTTGGTCTTGAGGCCAGCCACAATACCGCTCAGATAGCGGGCCTGATAGATGGCGCCAAAGTAGTTGTTGAAGTTGACATCATTGCACAGTTCGCCCGAGCAGTGGGAGAAGATCACTTCGGGATGCTCTTCAGCCGCTTCACGGAAATACTCCTGATAACCGTAGCTGTTGCCAAAGATGATCTGGCAGCCCATCTGAATCAGTTCGGCAATAGCATCCTCGCAAGAGGAATCCTCGCTCACATTCTCCAGCCAGAACACCTGATCCTCGGTCAGACCCATCTCGGTCAGCAGCGCCAGCGTGCCCTGATGATGCGCGTAGGTGTAGCCCTTGTCTTCAGCGCCGCCCACATAGATGAAACCAACCTTGAGGTCTTCCTTGGCCACGGGCTCAAAGGCCAGCGCGGACACGGAAGCGAGAACCATGGTGAGCATGAGCAGGATAGCAACCAGCTTTTTCATTTGATCTCCTCCACTGAATGATTGTTGTATATTTCCTTAATCAATCGCAGTCCGCCAGATGGATCACGCCATCCTCAATGCTTTCCACGATCGCTAAAGACTCTGTCTCTTATACACATCTGACGCTGCCGACGAAGGCTTAGGTG
>CAMGDO010000217.1 GCA_946042585.1 uncultured Clostridia bacterium | reverse complement strand
GCTTACACCCGGATGCGCTCAAAGTATTTCAGCAGCCCCATGCCGGCGATATCCCGTACCTCGTCCTCCCCAAAGCCCCGGCGGCGCAGTCCCTCAATCAGATTGGGGAAGTCCGCGGGATTTTCCAGATGCTCGGGCTTGCGCTCGATGCCGTCAAAATCCGAGCCGAAGCCCACCATGCCCGCGCCGCCCAGATCGTACATATGCGCGATGTGCAGCGTGAGCTGATCGATGGTGGCGGGTTCGCCCACGATGGTGGGCCAGAAGTTGACCGCCACATAGCCGCCGTTGCGGAACATGGTGCGCAGCTGATCGTCGGTCAAATTGCGGGGATGATCCACCAGCGCGCGGCAGTTGCTGTGCGACGCCATGGGGGGCTTGTCGGTTTTGGCGAAAATGTCATAGAAGCCCGCCTCGTTCAGATGCGACACATCCGCCGCGATGCCCAGCCGCTGCATTTCACGGATGGCCTGAATGCCGTATTCCTTGAGTCCCTGGCTGCTGCCGCTGGAAGCGGGATATGCCAGGGTGTTTTCGTGATTCCAGGTGATCGCAGCCATGCGCACGCCGCGGCGGCGGTATTCCGCGATGGTGTGCAGACCGGGATCAAAGGGCTCGCAGCCCTCGATGCTGAGCATGATGGCCACTTCGCCGTCCTTTGCCTCGGAGGGGTCATCCACCTGCTTCCAGCCCTGCGCCTTGAGCACATCCAGCTGGTGCAGCATGCCCGCCATCAGGGCTTCCACATCGCCCTTGCGGCCGGGGCCCACATACATGGCCATGGTCTGCAGGCTGACGCCGCCCTTTTGCAGGCGTTCCATCGTCACATCCAGCGGCATGCCGGGATGCACCTGCATGTTATAGAGTGTATCGCAGTGACAATCGCAGAGAATCATCGCTTATTCCTCCGTTTCTTCATATGCCGTCATTTCGTAGCTCGTGCGGAATTCGCCGCCGTACAGTCCGCCTCGGGCGGTTTCCACTTCGCCCCGTTGGTTGTCATAGGGGTCAAAACGCAAATAATGCTTGGCGGGCGACAGCGGGGCATAGTAGCGGCGGTTGGCCACCATGCGCCAGGGATCGAGATTGCCGAAATAGAAATTCCAGCGCAGTTCGCTCCCGGCGCGATAGCCGCTTCCGCCAAAGGAGCAGTCCACCGGCAGCCAGCCCAGACGCTCGGAATAAAACTCCGCCCAGTCATGGCTGCCAATATCTCCGGGCGCGGCGTACAGACCGCTCTGCCAGCGGGCGGGAATGCCTGCGATGCGGCACAATGCAATAAAGAGCAGCGCCTGCAGGCCGCAGTCGCCCCGCAGATTGACAGCGGTGTATTCCGCGCCGCCCTCAATGAGCAGATAGGGGCGCTGATAGGCGTACATCACGCGCCGGGTGATGAAATCATAGAAGCGGCGGGCGATGCGCACAGGGTCGGTTTCTTCGCCGCGCAGCTCTGCCGCAAGCGCGCGCAGATAGGGCGTAAAGCAGATGTGCGGCGCTTCCTCAAGCAGATCCTCGGGGCATACGGGGCGCGCATTCGGATACACGATGCGGCGCTCGCTTTCGTCCATGGGGTTGATGTATACGGGTGACTGCACATAGGTGTATTCAAAGGCGACGGGCGCGTTTATATCCATTTTCCGTTCCACATAGAGCGTGCGCTGCGGGGCGTCGGGCGCATCCAGCGCGGTGTAGCCGCCCTCACAGGTGATGCTTTCGGGCTGCTGCTGCATGGAACGCGCGGGCACGGGCAGATGCAGGCGATAGGTTTCGCCTGCGATAAAGGCGCTGTCAGAGATGCGCGTGACGCCGCGGATGCCCAGGCGCGTTTTGCCCCGCCCCGCCATCACGCGGCGAATCACCGCCTCCAGATGCGGTTTTTTGCTGTCATAGGGCTCGCTGGCGCGCGTGTTCACATCCGGATACGCCTTGAAGAGCGAGGAGGCGGTATCCTCATGGAAATAGCGCGTGCCGTGCAGGTAGATACAGTCCGTGCGCCCGGCAAGCACCTGCTCCATGAGATCATCCATGGTAAAGCCCGGCGCGCGCTGAGCCATTTCGGAAAGCAGCTGCTCATCCGTCAGGCAGTAATCGCGCGGCAGGCGCTCTCAAGAAACATGCGCTCCGTCTCAAGACGCGTGCGCAGCATCTGCGGGATATCGCCGGACAGACGGCGGTCAATCAGCTTGATGGCCAGCGCATACTCGCCCGCGCCCTTCAGGTGCGCAATATCCTCGGGCAGCGGACAGGGCAGGGATTTCAGATAGGAATCTGGCATACGGAGTTCCCCCTATGGCAATAGATGGCTTTATGTTACTCCATCCGGTGAAAAAAGGCAATGCAAATACCGAAAAAATACGATGGGGGGTCAGCTTGACCGGATGATGTTTCCTGTGTATAATAGCCACAGCAGGTCAGAGAAAAGGAGCCCATCCGCATGCAGAAGCTTCAGGCTGTTTTCGTTGATATGGACGGCACCATTCTGGAATCGGAAGTGCTGTGGCGGCAGGCGCCGCTGCGTCTGCTGGCGGAAAAGGGGCTGGTGATGCCGCATGAGATGTTCCTGCGCATGCCGGGGCTGCGCGGGCTTTCCGCCATCAGGCTGCTGACGCAATGCCATGTGGAAGGGCTGGATATGACCTATGAGGAGATATTGAACTGGTGCGTGCAGGATATGCAGCGGCTGTATCGCACCACCATCGCGCTTAAGCCCGGCGCGCGGGAGCTGCTGGCCTGCCTTGCGGACAGGGGCATTTCCATGGCGCTGGTCACGGCCACCAATATCGACACCACGCGCGCAACGCTTTCGCGCCATGGCGTGCTTGACATGTTTCAGCTGGTGCATTCCACCGACGGGCAGGCGCTCAACAAGGCGCATCCCGCGCTGTTTGAGCAGCTGGCAGCGCAGCTGGGCGTATCCGTGCGCGATTGTGCGCTGCTGGATGATTCGCTGTATGCGCTGTGCGGCGCGCAGGAAGCGGGCTGCGCGGCCTGGGCGATTGAGGACATTGTGCAGCTGCCTGACAAGGCGCGTATTCACAGAATGGCCGACCGGTATTTTACGCATCTGGATCAGGTGCGCGCGCTGGTGGAGGCGGGGATGTGAACGCGGGACGCCGCCTGACGCGTCAGCGGTAATACCTGTCTCTTATACACATCTCCGAGCCCACGAGACGTAGAGGAATC
>CAMGDO010000216.1 GCA_946042585.1 uncultured Clostridia bacterium | reverse complement strand
ATAAGAGACAGCCCGTAACCCGGTTTCCTCAACCCATCACCCGCAAAAAAAATCAAGGATACAGCCGGAAGGTGCGCGGGCGGGCGGCGCGCGGGACGCGCCGGATGCGGCGAATCTGGGCATTGACGGCGCATGGAGGCGCAGCACGAAGGCCCGCGGCGCGACGGCGCAGCGGCTCACGGACGCGATTTGCGATGAAAAGTGCGAATGCAGCGCGGTGCGAGACCTTTACGACGTGGTTTACCGCGCACTGGAGCTGGGCATCTCCCCGGATGAGATCCTGCGCCGCGCGCGGACGCAGACCGGCGCGCAGTTCGCCAGCGGGATCATGAGCCTGGAATGCGCGCCGGATTGAGCGCAGAAAACGCGCGCAAAACCGCGCGGTTTCAGGGCGCTGAAAAGGCGCTAAAAAGGCGGTCAAAAACGCGCCGGATTTCGGGCGGTTTTTGAGGGCGGAAAACGGCGCGGAAAAACGAGCGATTTTCGGAGCGAAAAACGATGGCAAAAAACGAGCGAAACTGGAGCCCCACCGAATCCGAGGAACAGCAGGCGCTGTTTCGCTGGGCGGCATATGAATCGGGCGCGCATCCGGAGCTTATGCTGCTGTACCACATTCCCAACGAGGGGAAGCGGAGCCGGGCCACGGGCGCGCGGCTGCGGGCCGAGGGGCTGAAGCGCGGCGTGCCGGACATCTGCCTGCCGGTGCCCCGGGGCAATTGGCACGGGCTGTACATCGAGCTGAAGCGGCTGCGGGGCGGCCGCGTATCGGACGAACAGCAGGGATGGCTGGACGCGCTGAACGAACAGGGATATTTTGCGGTCGTCTGCCGCGGTTGGCAGCAGGCGGCTGCGGAGATTCAGAACTATCTGGGAATCTGAGAGAGGGAACACGATGAGAACCGACAGTGAATACTACGATTTTTTGAAGCAGAAGATCGACATCGCGCCGGAGAGCGGGTTTGAGATCCCGCCGGAGGCGGTGAACCCGGCGCTGAAGCCGCACCAGCGCGACGCGGTGATGTGGGCGGTGCGCGGCGGACGCAGGGCGCTGTTCGATCTGCTGGAGGAAGCGCAATGAGCAGTGCGAAGCGATATCCCGTTCACGGCGAAGAGCTGACGTACCGCGAGATCGAGGAGAAATACGGCGTATCGTGGCAGGCGATCAGGAGCCGCGTGAAGAAAAACGGCATTTCGGTGGAGGAAGCGTTGGACTATCAGCCATACGGCTATAACCGCTATTTCACCGGCGACGGACGGATCCGGTACATGTATCACGGTCAGCTCATGACGACGAAGGAGATCGAGAAGGCGAGCCATCACACCTGGCGGAATATCCGCCAGCGCATGCACAATTACGGAATGACGCTGGACGAAGCTGCGGACAGCGAGACGGTGCCCGTATACGGGAAATACCGATTCAGGGGGCGGATGGTATCCATGTCGCAGGCAGCGCGGGAGGTCGGTATCAACCGGGCGTCCATCGGCTACTGGATGCACAAGCTGAATGCGACGCTGGAGGATACCATCGAATACCTGCAGGCCAATCCGGTGCACCGGCAGATGAACCCGCGCAGCGGGCAAAGGAGGAAGATGCAGGGCCCTGGAGAGCAGCCTGCAGCCGAAAAGGACCATGAAGCGCCGCGCCCGGTTGATCCGCCTGCGCCGAAGCGCATCGCCATGATGGTATTCCGCGCCATCTACGGCGGCGCGCCGATGGAATCCGGGTTTACGGAATGCGTCCCCGGCAGGGCGTACGAATTCGGCAGCAAAACCTATCGCTGCCAGGTGGAAATCGACGGGCGCAGCGCGGTCTTCCGCGCATACAACCGGAAGACCGGCGCGCTGAGCGTGGAGCGGAAGCTATACGCCGCGAGCAATTATGCAGTGAAGATTGTGGAGGATGGCCATGCAGGAGATCTATACCGCAGATGAATTCGCCGCGTGCTACGGCCTGCGCGGGTACGGGCGGAAGAAGGACGCGCTGAAATGGCTGCAGGAGAACGGCATGGAAACGGCGGCGGAGGCCGACTTTGAGAAGTGCTATCACGAACTGGAAGCGCGGAGGGTGCAGTCCCACGGGAACCGGTGCATTGCGATGCGGATCGACGGCGTGAACCCGTCTGCGCCGCAGTACCAGCCAAACAGCCGGGGCAGCAGCTACAACGCGCAGATGATGCAGGCGCAGCGGGAGATCGACGCGACGGAGAGATGGATTCGGAGACGGAAGGAAGCGATGAACAATGACGAAGCGTGATTGGATAAAGTTGATCAAACTTGGAGTTAAAGACTTGGAGGAAGCGGTAAACGCATATGAACACGCGAGGGAAACAAACCATGGAGCATTTGACTATTGGTGGAATCTACCGCATCATCACACGCGAGAGTCGATTTGCAGAAGAATTGTGCAGTTGCGGCAGGATTTGCTGCTGCTTAGAAAGGAGTTTGAAAAATGAAAAAGATCATTGCTATCGTTATGGTTCTGGCGTGCATTTGCGCGCTGCTGGTTGGCTGTTCCGAAGCGGACAAGGTAAACGCGAACATCAGCAAGCAGGCGGACTACTTCGAGTGCGAACGGCGCATCACGGTTTACAATGCTCGCACAGACAAGGTGATTCTGGATGTTGAAGGATACATGAGTATTTCGAACAACAGTGTCGGTGAGTTGGTTGTGACAGTGAAAACCGGGCCGAATGAGTATCGCAAAAACTATATCTATCTGAACAAATACACGCTGTACGTCGTGGAGGATATCACAGGCACACACACCGACCCGTATCATTACAAGATGTATTTCCACACTGAGTTCCCGGTAAGCGTTGATGTAAAACCGTAATGGAGGTGTGAACCTTGAAATGAAGCGTGTGATTCTTGATATTGATGACAGGTTTGCAAATGTGCTTACCGTGACTTTGGTTGGTCATTCGGTTCACTGGGATGCGTTAAAAGGCGAGCTGCATGTAACTACATCGTCTTTTGATATCACAAAATGCGACCATATAACCGTGGATGAATATGGGAAATTCACGCAGGAGGTGCAGGATGAAAACTCCTGAAGAGATCAAGCAAGCGCTGAAATTTTGTGGGCGCGGGTGCTATTCCGGATGTCCATATACTGTCTCTTATACACATCTGACGCTTGCCGACGAAGGCTTAGGTGTAGGGCTCGGGGGGCGGCGGAGCAGGGGGG
>CAMGDO010000215.1 GCA_946042585.1 uncultured Clostridia bacterium | reverse complement strand
GACCGGAGGAGGTATCCAGCTTCAGCAGCAGACGCCAGGTATCGGGGCCCACCTTGCCGTCGGCGGTCAGCTTGTTGAGCGTCTGGAAGGCGATCACGGAATTGATGGTTTCCGACTGATACTTGCCGTCGATTTCGCCCTTGTACAGGCCGGCAGCCGCAAGCAGGCGCTGCGCCTTGCGCACATAGGTGCCCGTGGCGCCCTTGCGCAGGACGGGGCTCTTGTCCACCGCGCTGTTTTCATCGGCAGTTGCCTTATTCACCGCGTCGGCGGCGTTCAGCTTGGCCAGCGTCTTGGGGCCCACAGCGCCGTCAACAGTCAGCTTATTGCCGCGCTGGAAGGCCTTGACGGCAGCGATGGTGGCAGAGCCGTACACGCCGTCGATCTTGCCGGTGTAATAGCCATAGAACTGCAGACGCGTCTGGATGTGCTTGACATCTTCGCTGCTGGTGTCCGGAGTGGCAACGGGCGCATGCACGACGGAGTCGGAGTTGAGCTTGTCAAGGGTTTCCTTGCCCGTCGCACCGTCTACGGTCAGGCCGTTATATTTCTGGAAGGCCTTGACAGCCGCCGTGGTGCCAGAGCCATAGATGCCGTCGATCTTGCCGGTGTAGTAGCCATACTTCTTAAGCAGCGTCTGCACCTGCTTGATCTGCGCGGCGCTGGTGCTCGTATCCGGAGAGATCGGAGCAGCCACGGCGGTGCCGCTGTTCATCACCTTGGCGGTGTCGGGGCCGATCTTGCCGTCCACCGTCAGGCCGTTGTATTTCTGGAAAGCCTTGACGGCGTTGGTGGTGCCGGTGCCGTAAAGACCGTCGATTTTGCCGGTATAATAGCCATAGCCCTTGAGAATCTGCTGAGCGATTCTAACCTGGCTGCCTTTGTCGCCTGGGCGCAGCACATTATCCGCCAGCGCGCCGGAGCATGCGCACAGCGCCAGCAGACAAACCAGAAGCAGGGAAACAAATCTTTTCATCATAATATCCATTGCCTTTCCGGAGCGGCGAATGCGCCCCCTGTTATCCGGTGATTCATCTGGAAATCATCCATCATTATTATAGACGGATGAGCAGACGAATTTGTTGCCGAAGAATAACAATACAATCACCTTTTTTTTACATTGTTCTGTCAATTGTAAATTGATGAGCGCGTACAGACCCGGCGCAGTAATACAGGGCGCACAGCGCACATGCGCCCATGCTCGCGGCGCACAGGGAATAGCCGCCCATCCTGCACAGCGCGGCGACGGGCGGAGCGTGCAGGGCAAAGCGCTCCAGCAGCAGGAACGCGCCAGCTGCAACGCCTGCGCGTGCCGAAGCACGGCAGAGGGCTGTGCTGTCCTGATCGCATTCGCAGGCTGCGCCCGCAAGCGCGGGCAGCGCCCACAAAAGCCCCGAACCCGGCGATACGGACGGGATGAAAGCGACGGCGGCGGGGGCACGGGCGCAGAGCAGCAGGAAAAGAAGAGTGCACAGCAGCGCTGCGGCGCTCATAAGCAGGGGAAGGCTGCTTTTGCGCAGGGGGACGGCACAGGCAAACAGCAAAAGCGGCGGCAGCGACAGCCAAAAGGCGTGCCGCACGGGCACAAGTAGCGCGGCGGCGTGCGCGGCAATCAGCGCATACAGCCCGCAGCCCAGCGCGGAAATCAGCTGCCAGAGCAGACGGTGCGGCCGCAGCCGGGGAAACAGACAGACAAACGTCATCACGCCCAGCGCTCCCAGCAGGCATTGCCACAGCGCGGGCGGCGTGGCGGCTGGAAAGAAATAAATCATCGCCGCCGTGCGCGACGCGATAAAAGCGCCCGCCAGCAGGACCGCCTGCCGATATTCACTGCAGCTGCGCGCGAACATGACGCCACCTCCCCGGCATCAGGGTATGCGCGATGTCCGCCCGGCATGCTTACGGATGGTCAAGCCAGGTCAGAAAGCAGCGCAGCTGCGCGTCCCAGAAATCCCACTGGTGCCCTCCGGGGGCTTCCACATAGGTGTAGCCGAAGGGATCGCCGGGCAGGGCGCGGATGACGTCGCGCGTGTCGCGTGCGCAGCATAGCAGCGCATCCTCCGTGCCGATGGCGTGGTAGATACGCGGGCAGGGCTTTCCCGAGGCGGCCGCGCGGCGCAGGCTGCCGTAGATATCCTCCGGCGTGCCGTCCTGCGGGGAGCTGCCGTAAACAAGGGGAAGAAAATCCCGGATGGCTGGCACGTCGTTATAGGCGCCGGCGGAAAAGCAGCCGATGGCGCCAAACCGCTCAAAGCGCGCCAGCCCGATCTTGAGCGCGCCCATGCCGCCCATGGACAGCCCGGCGATAAAGGTGTCCTCCCGCCTGTCGCTCAGGGGGAAGAAGGCATGCATTTTCTCCGGCAGTTCGTCGGCAATATAGGAAAAATAACGTCCGCCGTGCGCCATGTCGGCATAGCAGCTCATATGGGCGGCGGGCATTACCACCGCCATATCGTGCGGAATATAGCGCTCCACATTGGTATAGCGCAGCCAGTCCGCGTTGCCGCCGAACGCGCCGTGCAGCAGATACAGCGTGCGCCGTGCGGCGGGCTGCCCGCCTTCTGCCGTTTGGGGGAGGAGCACGCAGCAATCCACGCACATGCCCAGCACATCCGAAAAGAATCCAATGTTGATCAGCGCCATGTCAGGGCTCCTTCCTTTCATCAGCATCACTTCGGGCGGCGTTCAGGGGCAGCCAGTTCAGCACGCGCTGAATCTGTGCGTCCCAGCAGCGCCAGTCGTGTCCGCCGGGGCTTTCCTCATAGGTCAGGTCGTAATTGAGCGCCTTCAGGTGCGCACCAAAGCGGCGGTTATCCTCCAGTAGGCCGTCCTCCGTGCCGCACCACATGTATATCGGCGGGCGGCGGGAGGGGGGAAGCTCCCGCGCGGCGGCGTACAGGTCGTTTATGGAGCCTTCGACGCCGTCGGATGGGCCGAAAATGTCCGTCCAGTAGGGCTCGCCTTCGTTTTCCGCGCAGATGCCGGTAATATCCGGCGCGCCGGACAGCGAAGCCGCGCGGGAGAATACCTCCGGTGCACGCAAGGCGCATTTGAGCGCGCCATAGCCGCCCATGGACAGCCCCGCCACAAAGGTATCCTCGCGCCGTGGGCTCAGCATGGGAAACAGATCCCGGCACAGGGCGGGCAGCTCCTGTGCTGTCTCTTATACACATCTGACGCTGCCGACGAAGGCTTAGGTGTAG
>CAMGDO010000214.1 GCA_946042585.1 uncultured Clostridia bacterium | reverse complement strand
ACTTTATCCCTTACCTGCATGACCTGGAGGAAGATGAGCACCTGCTGGGGAAGTCCACCTTTGCCGTGCGGGAGGACTGGGCGCAGCAGCGCATTGCCGAGGCGCAGGACGTGTTCGGGGACATTCTGCCGGTCAGACGCATTTCCAACGCAGCCTACTGTACGCCCATGCAGGACATCGTGCATATCATGAACATGGATGATATGTACATGGCGATGATTGACGATGAGGAGCGCTTCACCGCCATGCTGGATCGCCTGACGGATGATTACATCGAATTTTTCAAGGCCCAGGAGGCCAGCGGCACCCTGCATACGGCGGCCCGCATGCAGCACCTGTGCCAGGGAACCTACTGCTTCACCAACGAACTGCCGGATGACCAGCCCCATGCCAGGCTGAAGGACATGTGGCTCTTCATGGATTCCCAGGAAACCTCCGGCGTATCCCCCGAGATGTATCGGGAGCTGGTGTTCCCGTACTATCGGAAGGTCATGGAGCATTTTGGCCTGATCAGCTACGGCTGCTGTGAGGCAACCCATCCCATCTGGGACAGCTGCCTGTCCGGCATTGAGCATCTGCGCAAGGTGTCCATCTCCCCCTGGTGTGACGAGGAATTCATGGGTGAACGGCTGCGCGGTACCGGCGTAACCTTCCTGCGCAAGCCGCCGGCCACCATCCTGGGCATGGATACCCCCGAGTTGGACGAGGAGGCCGCCCTGGCCTGCTTCCGCAAGACCGCCAAGGCTGCCAAGGGCTGCAAGATCGAAATCATCCAGCGCGATGTGTACATGATTGGTTCTTCTGCCAGAAAGGTGCATCGCTTTGTGGAGCTGGCCCGCAAGGGCCTGGAAGGCTGATGAGTATCCCAAAGAAGGAGTCAGACGGCTCCTTCTTTTTTTAATGCAAGAAGAAAATGGCGAAATCTCCCGATTGCTGGTTTCACCCCTTTTCATTCCCGGGAGGATATGCTATAATGTAACTCCGGCTGGTTTGCACCAGCTGCTGTTCACGTATCTTTGTTGAAGAAGGTGACCTGCATGAACATGGAGTATCCCGTGCGTACGATTGATCTGGCGGTGCTCCGTGACAATCTGCGCATGATCCGCGAACGCCTCCCGGCGCATACCATGCTGATGGCAGTTGTCAAGGCGGATGCTTATGGTCACGGGATCCTCCAGACGGCTCGCAATGCCCTTCACGCCGGGGCGGACTGGCTGGCCGTTGCCCGCACGGACGAAGGCGCGGTGCTGCGCCAAACGGGGATCACAGCCCCCATCCTCGTGCTGGGCGCGTCTTCCGATGCGGAAATCAGGGACGGCGTGCGATATGGCCTGACCCTCGCGGTGACCGACCCCCATATGGTGGAAACGGCGCAGCACGTTGCTGAGCAGGAGGGCCGGCAAGCCCTTGTCCACTTGAAGCTGGATACGGGCATGGGCCGGATCGGCGTCAGGACAGCGGAGGAGGTTCGTGCCATGCTGCGCACGCTGGAGGCATGCCCGATGGTTCTCCTGACAGGCGTGTTCACCCACTTCGCCGATGCGGATGGCGAAAACGACGCCTATACCCGGATGCAGCTGGCGCGCTTCAACGAGTTGACTGCCTTGCTTCCCTCCGTTATCATCCGCCACTGCGCCAATTCCGCTGCCATCCACCGTTTTCCCGAGGCTGCGATGGACATGGTGCGGGCGGGCATCAGCATGTACGGCTATCCGCCGGTGAAAACGGATATGCCCCTTCGCCCGGTGATGGACTGGCGCACCGCGGTCACCTACGTCAAGACCATCCAGCCCGGAGATGCCGTCAGCTATGGCTGCACCTTCACGGCGGATCATCCCATGACCCTGGCCACAGTCGCCTGCGGCTATGGCGATGGCTACCATCGCTGCGCTTCCGGCAGGGCAGAGGTGCTGATTCATGGCAGGCGCTGCCCGGTGGTCGGCAGAATCTGCATGGATCAGATGATGGCGGATGTGACCGGCCTGGAAAACGTTGTGCCGGGGGATGAGGTCGTCCTGATCGGTCGGTCTGGGGAGGCATACATCACCGCCGAAGAGCTGGGGGCGTGGAGCAATACCATCAGCTATGAGGTGCTGCTGGCCGCCACGGAGCGGGTGCATCGCAGGTGGATCCATGACTGCGATGAATAAGCGCGAACTCCGCCTTTTCCTTCGCAGCCTGGCGAAGGGAAAGGACGAGCGGGCCGCCCAGAGCGAGGCCCTGTGCCGGCATATCCTGAACAGCCCCGCCTATGCATCCGCTGCCGTCATCGCTGGTTATGTGCCGCTTCCGGGAGAGGCGGATATCACCTCTGTGCTGACAGACGCATGGCGCAGGGGAAAGAGAATTGCGCTTCCGCTGTGTGACGCCGGGCCGCGGATGACGCTGCGGGAGGTCACCTCCCTGGCGGACCTGCGGCCCGGCGCCTATGGGATCCCGGAGCCTTCCGGGGATGCCCCCGTCATCCCGGTGCAGGCGGTTGACCTGATGCTGGTTCCGCTGGAGGGCATCGACCGGGAAGGGTATCGCCTGGGCAAGGGCGGCGGCTATTATGACTGTCTGCTGGCGCAGGCGCGGTGCCAGACCATAGGCTGTGCGCTGCGCTGGCAATGGACGGAGCGAGTTCCGCGGGACAGCTGGGATATCCCGCTTGACGCCTGCGCGGATGAAGCAGGAATCCATGGCTTTCATGCCTGATGTTTGTGGAATGATCCAGAAAGGATGCTCACCATGGCGAAGAAGGAAAAAATTGAGAAGGTTACCAAGCCCTATTTGAAAGGCGCCATCTTTGACCGCACCAGCCCCATGGGGGCCCTGCGGGTCTTTGGCGGCACCGTTGCGATGACGTTTGGCTATACGCTGGTCTTTATGTTTTTGAGCTTTGATCAGAAATGGCTGACCATCACCATCAGCCTGTTCATCGCGCTGGCCATGTATCTGATGTTCTTCCAGTTCGGCATGACGACCGGTGCAAGCGCAGTGAATCAGGGGGAAATCATGTTCTCCCGTCAGCAGAAGGGCCGCCCGGTTGCCCCCTGGGAGCGCGAGCTTTGCTATCACCCCTTCAAGGGCATGCTTTACGCGCTGATCGGTTCTGCGCCGCTGATCGTCTGTTCCATCGTCTTCGCATGCATCGCCCAGCGCCAGATGACCAGTCTGGGGGCTGTCTCTTATACACATCTCCGAGCCCACGAGACGTAGAGGAATC
>CAMGDO010000213.1 GCA_946042585.1 uncultured Clostridia bacterium | reverse complement strand
ACTCAAAGGGGCACAGCGCGTATCGTTCGCAGATTTCGACAAAATTCGCCTTTGTCCACAAATCCTCCGCTGCCATTTCCATCAGCGCCGGACGTTCCCGGTCAAAGTATCCCCGCGCACGGGGGCAGTAATCCGGATGGCAGCGCAGCGTGCTCTGCGGGCAGCATTTTTCGCGGGCGGTCAGGGTCAGATATCTGGCCTTAAGGCCGTGCTGCATCATCCGCTCCAGCGCGTCCAGCGCCGCCAGCTGCGTGGTGCCCCGCGCCGTCAGATAGAAGATCTGCCGGGTTTTGCTTTCACCCAGCGCCTTGAGCGCGGGAAAGAGCGTGGCAGCGCTTTTGCCTGTGCCGGTGGGCAGCATGGCAAACAGCCGCTTTTTCCGGCTGATGGCGGCATACACCTGCACAGCCATTTCTCTTTGTCCGGCGCGGTAGGCGGGATAGGGAAAGGCGAGTGCGCGGAGCGCTTCGTTTCGCCGCGCGATATGCGACAGCTGCAGCTGCTGCCAGTTGGCCAGCGGTGTGAGCATCGTGAAAAAGGCCGCTTGCGCGTCCTCACAGGTCAGCGTTTCCTCAAAGGCTGCGCGCACGCTGCCGCTTTCAGCAATATAGCTGATGCGCACGCCGACGCATGCAAGGCGCAGCTCATTGGCCAGCATGAAGGCATAGCATACCGCCTGCATGCGGTGTACGGGCACAGGCTCTTTTGGCAGGGAAGACGCAGGCGGAAGCAGCTTGAGCTCTTCGATCAGGGGAAAATCGCGCTGCATATGCACGATGTCCGCCCGCCCGATGATCTCGATATCGATGCCGCAATATTCGCCCTGCCAGCGCACAGCGCGCTCGTTTTCAGCGCCGCTGAGCGCCTGACGCGCCTTGTGTCCGCGTGCGCCTGCCTGCATGGCGGCGATGGAAGCAGGCGTCAGGTCGCCGCTGCGCAGGGCAAATTCGACCATCTGACGCACGGATGCGCGCAGCGCGTACAGAGCCATCTTGCTTCCTCCATTTCTTCACGTTCCATATCATTGTAATGGCTGGACAAGCCAAAGTAAAGGATATATAATGAAAACGTGAAAAAAGCATGCGGAGGAACGTATGGAAGAATTGAAGATGACCTGTGCGGTCATGGCAATGAATGAGGACGAAACGGCGCATGCGCTGGTTTTTGGCGTATCAGGCGGCACCACGCTGCTGGGCAGCGAGGCATTCAGCGTCAGCCGCCGGGCGGATGAAATGGAATGGGCTGCGCGGGATACGCTTGAGCTTATTATCGGCGATGAAAGCGCGGATGTGCGCGCTGGTTTTCCGCCGGATGACCAAAATGCGCCTGAATCCTTCCCGGGAAAAGTGACAAGGGTGCTGTTTTCACGCTATCAGGCGGGCAAAAAGGGACTGACGGTGCTGCCCTGCGCGCCGGTTGACCATAATGCCGAGCGCCTCAAGGAGGCGGTGATTGCCTGCGCGGTGGCGTGGCGGCTGGATCAGGCGTTTTTGCCGTGGCTGCTGCGGGAGAATATTTTCTGCTCCACCATGCAGGATTGCGTGGAATGGCTGATAGAAAACGACGGACAGACTATTCCCGTGCCGGAAAAGGAAGACGCGGTGCGGTATGTGCGGGATCTGGAACAGTACCGTTTGCGCCGCAGCCGGATGCTGGGCGGAGCGAGCGTGCTGACGGCGGCCTGCGCCTGCCTGTGCGGGGTGGAAAGCGTGGGAGAAGCGATGGAGGACGAGGATGTGCGCATGCTGCTTGGCAAGGCGCTCACAGAGGAGATTCTGCCCACGCTGCCGCTGCCGCGCGAGGATAATCTGCAATATGCAGCCCATGTATGCTCCTATCTTGAGCATGCCTGCGCGCAGGAAAAATGGCCTGAAATGGGCGAAAATCTGATTGCGCGCTTTGTTTCGGGCGTGCTGCCTTCCCTTGCGGCATATGAACAGGCACAGGGGAAGATGCCCGCCTGCCTGTGTTTTGCCCTCAGTGCGCTGCTGATGGTGTATGCCGGCGTTCGCCCTGACGGCGAGGGCGTATACCGCATTGCGGGGGAGAACGGCGCGATGGAGGTGCTGGACAGAGAAGATGCGCTGCGGGCGTTTTCGCGCATGAGCTGCGATATGGCCCCCGAATCCCTGGCCTATGCCGTGCTGTCCGATTGCGAGATCTGGGGGTGCGACCTTCGCGAAATCGAAGGGCTGGAGGACCTGGTGACAGGGCAGCTGCGCGATATGCAGCTGTTGGGTGCGCGCAGCGCCATGAAGCGCGCCATGCAATAAAAAACGCGCAGCATCTGCTGCGCGGGGATGTGTGGATTTCAGCGCCAGAGACCGTCGGGGTACTCGCCGCTTTCCGTCATTTTCTCAATGGCGGCGCGCACGGAGGGCAGATCATTCTGATAGGTGATGCCGTGCCATTTGCTGTTGGTGTGCAGCACGCGCACGGAGGAGAGCCCCTCCTGCAGCGTATCGTTGACCACAAAGGGCAGGAAGTATTCGCCCTTGGTCGGGTTGGTTTCCATGGTCTTTTGCCATACGGCGGGGAAACGCGCCCACAATTCCTGCATAAAGTCGGGGGTGAAGCCCCACAGGCTCATGGAAACAGGGGTATCGGCGGCAAGGCGAACGTAATGATCGCCATCCTCGGTATACATTGGGCCATCACAGGTGGAAATGATGTGCGTGCGCTCCACGACGGTTTTGAGCATGTCGTTTTCATCGGTCTCACAAACGCCCCGGGAGACCGAACCGTTTTCGGATAACGTGTTTTTCAGCGAATAGCTGACCATGGCGTATTGGTTGGCACCCGAAACCGAAGAAAGGAAACCGTAGATCTTCCGGAAGGCGTCGGCACCGTAGAAATCATCGCCATTGATGGTGGCGAAAGGAGCGTCGATGAAGGGACGGCAGCACATGACGGCATGACCCGTGCCCCAGGGCTTTGTACGTCCTTCGGGAACGAAACAGTCGTCGGGCAGCTCGGTGAGTCGCTGGATAACATAATGCACTTCCATGCGATTTTCCACGTTTTTGCCGATTTTCTGTCGAAAATCATCGTAAATGGCTTCGTTTACGATGAAAACCACGCGGCGGAATCCTGCGCGGCAGGCGTCAAAGAGGGAGTAGTCGATGATGCATTCGTCATGCCTGCCGAAAGAGGCCATCTGCTTGATGCCGCCGCCGAAGCGGCTGCCCAGGCCTGCAGCCATGACCACAAG
>CAMGDO010000212.1 GCA_946042585.1 uncultured Clostridia bacterium | reverse complement strand
AACCTGTGACCCTCTGCTTGTAAGGCAGATGCTCTCCCAGCTGAGCTATGCTCCCCCACGCTCTGCGGCACATATCTGTGACGCGTTGTATATGATACCCTGTTTTTTCCGTTTTGTCAAGGCCTTTTCCCCCATTTCCAAAATTTTTTTCGTTCCGCGCGCATCTGCCTTTCGCGCGGTCAATTCAGCTTGCCTTCCCGCGGCAAATGGTTTATCATATGATCAGGAGCGTGATCGATATGTATCGCTATTTTGACGGCCGCTGCGTCTTTCCCCGCGGCTGGCTGTATGACCAGCTGAAGATTCAGGCCGAAGGGCAGTTTGGCAATCTGGACAGAATCTGGCCTGACGTGCGCGACAGCGCATGGATCGGCGGCAGCTGCGAGGGGTGGGAGCGTGTGCCTTACTGGCTGGACGGCTTTATTCCGCTGGCCTTCCTGTTGCGCGATGAAGGGCTATTGTCCCGCGCGCAGAAATACATCGACGCCATCGTGTCCCGTCAGCAGGAGGACGGCTGGCTGTGCCCCTGCTCCCGGGAGGAACGCGCGCAGTATGACATCTGGTCCGCCTTTCTTATCGGCAAGGTGCTGGCCATGTATTGCGAGCTGACCGGCGATATGCGCGTGGAGGACGCGCTGCGCCGCGCCATGAAGAACCTGTTCGATCTGCTTTCCGCCGGTGAAATCCATCTGGAGAGCTGGGGCAGATACCGCTGGTTCGAGGCGCTGATTCCGCTTCTGTATCTGTATGAAAAAAAGAACGAGGCGTGGATTCCCGCGCTGGCGCAGCTGCTTGAGGCGCTGGGCACGGACTATCCCTCCCTCAGGGAATCATGGAAAACGCCCATCAACCGCTGGACGTTTGACACCCATGTGGTCAACATCGCCATGATGCTCAAATATCCCGCCCTGCTCAGCGCGCTGCTGGGACGGCGCGAGGAGGGCACGGCGGAAATGCTCTGGCAGCTGCTCACCGAGTATAACGGCACCGCCGTGGGCACGCTTACAGGGGATGAATGTCTGGCGGGCATCAGCAATGTGCAGGGCACGGAGCTTTGCTCGGTGGTGGAATTGATGTATTCCTTTGAATGGCTGTTTGCCGTCACGGGCGATTCCGTGTGGCTCGACCGGCTGGAAAAGGCAGCCTTCAACGCGCTGCCCGCCACGCTGTCGGATGACATGTGGACGCATCAGTACGATCAGCAGGTCAATCAGATTGCCTGTGTCACCTTCCCGGGCAAATCCTTCTTCCGCACCAATCCCAGCGATGCGGGACTGTTTGGGCTGGAGCCGTGCTTTGGCTGCTGCACCGCCAATGGCGGGCAGGGGTGGCCAAAGCTTGCGCTGAGCCTGTATGCGCACAGCGGCGACGATGATATTTTCTGCGCGCTTGCACTGCCCTCGCAGCTGCGCGCCGTGCTGCACGGCGTGCCCGTCACCGTCACCTGCGACAGCGAATACCCCTTCCGCCTGTCGGCGCGCTATACCATCCGCTGTGAGCAGCCCTGTGAATTCTCGCTGTCTCTTCGCGTGCCGGGCTGGGCGGAGGGCGCCGTTGTGGACGGTCAGGAATACCGCGGCGTTTCATCCGTTGCGCTGCGCCGCATCTGGCAGGGCGAAACAGCGGTGAACATAACCTATCTGGCTTCTCCCCGCAAGGTTTCGCGCCCGCACGGTCTGTTCGCCGTGGAATACGGCCCGCTGGTGTTCGCGCTGAATCTGCCCGCCGACTGGGTCATGCAGGAATACGAGCGCAAGGGCGTGGAGCGCCGCTTCCCGTATTGCGATTATGAGCTGTATCCCCGCACAAAGGACGCCTGGCAGCGCGGCTTTTCCGGCAGCGATATGACGGTGGTTGAGCACCGCGGCGACGGCGTACCCTTCTCCAGCGTCTCCCCGCGCATCACGCTGCGCACACACACCGCACAGGTTGCCTGGGACTATGCCGACGGCTATGAAACCGTGGCTGCCAAAGCGCCCGCCGGGCGTGAGGCGCTTGACGCGCCCGAGGAAACGGAGCTGTTTCCCTACGGCTGCGCCAAGCTGCGCATGACCGAAATGCCCCAGCTTTTGCCGCCGCGCATCTGATCGCGCGTATTTTACACCCTTCGCCATCCGTTGCGCATTGACACGCCTGCAAAACCTGATATAATTAAAATATACCAAAGTATGTTTTCAGAAAGGAGGAGGGCAGCATGCAGCAGAATCCGCAGCAGCGCAAGCTGCGCTCACAGCGCCATGCCCAGCCGGGCGGCGAACCTGTGCGCCGCGCGCAGTACCCTGATGAAGCGCCGCGCGCGTCCTATCCCGAATATCCCATCTATCCCACCGCGCCGTCCGCGCCTTCCTCCTCTGCGCCGCCATCCCCCTATCAGCAAAGCGCGCCTTATCAGCAAAATGCGCCCTATCAGCGCCCCAACGGCTTTTATCAGCAGCCCGCGCAGTATACCGCGCCCTATTACGGCCCGCGCTTTGAACAAAACGCAGCCCGGACGCCCTATCCGCCGCAGAACGCGCCCGACACCTGGCAGCAGCAGCCTCCCGCAGAGCCGCCGCGCCGCCGTTCGCATGACGGCGTGTGGCTGCTGGTCATCATCGTGTGCATCGCGCTGCTGGCCGCAGGCGGCTTTGCCGTCTCCGCGCTGTATTCCGCCAATTATCCCGCCTTCCGGCAAAAGGTGCAGGCCATGAGCGAAAGCACCTTCTACTACGGCGTGCATGTGGACAACGTGCATATCGGCGGGCTAACCATGAGCGAGGCCCGGCGGGCGCTTGAGCAGAATGCCGCCGCCTCCAACGAGCAGTTTTCCCTGTCCGTCACCATCGACGGGAAAACCTGGCGCATCACCCAAAACGAGCTGCCGCTGTCACGCAACATTGACGCCGTGCTCAGTGAAGCCTACGCCATCGGCCGTCAGGGCTCCCTTGACACGCTCAATGCCTCCATCACGCCCTTTGAGGCGCGCTGTCAACAGGCAGACTTTGCCAATCAGGCGGGCGCCTATCTCTATACCGAAATCACCTATGACAAAACCCGCGTCCGCGAGCTGGCGGACACGCTGGCCAACAGCGTGAGCATCGCCGCCAGCGACGCCTCCATCTATTCCTTCGATTTCAGCACCCGCTCCTTCCAGTTCATTCCCGAGCAGGTCGGGAAGGAAATCTCATCCGAAGAAATCTACAACGCCATCATCGCCAACATGGACGCGCGAAACTATAACGGCTCCATC
>CAMGDO010000211.1 GCA_946042585.1 uncultured Clostridia bacterium | reverse complement strand
CCATGGCACGGGCGCGCTGGATGAGATTCCCCGATTCAAAATCCGCGCCGCGGGCCATCTGCGCCTTCATAATTTTGTCGGCCTCCTCCAGCAGCGTGGGAATAAAGCGCAGCGCGATGGTCATCATCATCGCCAGCTCATGCGCGGGAAAGCCCACGCGGCGCAGCGGGCTGAGCAGGCGCTCAAGGCCGTCGGTAAGCACCACGGGCGGCGTGGTCAGCGTCAGCAGGCTGGCGCCCGTCACCAGAAACACCAGACGTGCGGAAAAGCGCACGGCGGTATAAAGCCCCTCCGCCGTAATGGTGACAAACCAGACCTTAAGCAGCACGGTGTCACCGCCGGAAAAGAACAGATTGAGCACAAAGGTGAACAGCAGAATGAAGCGCAGCGGGCGCAGCCCCTTTGCCAGCATCTTCAGCGGCAGGTGAGACGCCCACGCCGCCAGCGCAATGAACGCAACGACAGGCACAAACGACCACAGCGTTCTGCCCAGAAACACGCCCACGATAAAGGCCACGGTGAGCAGAATCTTGACGCGGGGATCCAGCGAATGCACAAAGCTCTTCACCGGGTAATACTGCCCCAGCGTAATGTCCTTAAGCATGCGCCTCCTCCTTTCCCAGCGCCCGGCAGATGGCGTCGGCAAGCTCCTCGTGCGTCAGGCAGTCGGGCACATCCAGCCCGCCCTCCCGCAGCGCACGGCACAGCTGGAAGGTCTGCGGCACATCCAGCCCCATCCGCGCCAGCTCATCCCCGCGGGCAAACACTTCGCGCGGCGTGCCCAGCATGGCCAGACGCCCCTTGTCCAGCACGGCCACGCGCGTGGCAATGCGTGCCACATCATCCATATTGTGGCTGATGAGCACGATGGTGACGCCGCCGCGGTGCAGTTCGTCAATGACCTGCATCAATTCATCGCGCCCCCTGGGATCAAGTCCGGCAATGGGCTCGTCCAGCACCAGAACGCTGGGCTGCATCGCCACCACGCCCGCCAGCGCCACGCGGCGCATCTGTCCGCCCGAAAGCTCAAAGGGCGATTTTTCCAGCGCTTCCTGCGGCAGATGCACGCGGGCAAAGGCCTCGCGCACGCGCGCATCCAGCGCATCGCCTGTCAGGCCCTGATTGCGGGGGCCAAAGGCGATGTCCTTATAAACCGTTTCCTCAAACAGCTGGTATTCCGCATACTGAAACAACAGCCCCACCCGCTGGCGCAGCGCACGGCGGTTGGCGCCCTTTTCGTTGATGTCCTCGCCATCCACCAGCACACGCCCCGACGTGGGCGAAAGCAACCCGTTCAGGTGCTGCGCCAGCGTGGATTTTCCGCTGCCGGTATGGCCGATCAGCGCCAGCATTTCGC
This sequence comes from uncultured Clostridia bacterium, assembly GCA_946042585.1. Classification (GTDB taxonomy): domain Bacteria; phylum Bacillota; class Clostridia; order Christensenellales; family Aristaeellaceae; genus SFMI01. Next base: position 1,877 of record CAMGDO010000211.1, on the reverse strand, counting down.
CGTCTTCAATGGTGAAATCGATGTCCTCCAGCGCATCTGCCTGAAAGGGGCTGTCCTTCTGATACACATGCGACATGTGCTCCAGCTTTATCGGCATGCAAGCACCTCCTTCGCCATGGTCTCCACATCCATCGCCTCGCGGGGCACACTTACGCCGCGCGCGCGCAGCAGATCGCCCAGCGCCACCATGGGCGGCACGTCCAGCCGCATGGCGCGCAGCTCCTCCGCCCGGGTGAACACCTCACGGGGCGTGCCGTCCATGGCCACCTCGCCCCCGTGCATCACCACCACGCGTCCGCAGCGCGCCGCTTCTTCCATAAAATGCGTAATCCACACCACCGTGATGCCCTGCTCCCGGTTGAGCCTTTCCACAATATCAAGCACCTCGCGGCGGCCGCGGGGGTCGAGCATGGCGGTCGCCTCATCCAGAATCAGCGCCTGCGGCTGCATGGCCAGAATGCCGGCAATGGCGATGCGCTGCTTCTGTCCGCCCGAAAGCATGTGCGGCGCGCGGTCAATAAAGGGCAGCATGCCCACCTGAGACAGCGCCGCTTCAATCCGCCCGGGCATTTCCTGCGTGGGCACGCCGATATTCTCCAGCCCGAAAGCCACGTCGTCGCGCACAATGGACGCCACCAGCTGATTGTCGGGATTCTGAAACACCATGCCCGCGCTGCGGCGGATTTCCCATGTGCAGCCATCGTCCTGTGTGTCCATGCCGCAGACGGTCACCTTGCCCTGCGCGGGAATATACAGACCATTGAGCAGCTTGGCCAGCGTGGATTTTCCGCTGCCGTTATGTCCAAGAACAGCCGTCATTTCGCCCTTGCGGAAGGCGAGGGAGACATCGCGCACCGCCATCTCGCCCTCTTCCTCATACGCATAGCTCACATGCTCGGCCTTGAGAATGAATTCGTCCATGCATCCTCCGTCGTAAAAAAATTACAGTGTATTATAGCACGGATACCCGGCAGTTACAACCTTCCGCACGGGATGAAAAATATCGCCCATTTCTGCGCGGCACGGCCTTCTCTCGTTCCCTCTTTTTCCCTGCAGCCGCGCAAAAACGGCATAAATAAAAAAAGAAATGAAAAAAGCGAAATTTCCCTCTTGCATTTTCTTCGTTTTCCATATATAATATCACTGTTGCTGTGCTGATGTAGCTCAGTCGGTAGAGCGCATCCTTGGTAAGGATGAGGTCGGCGGTTCAAATCCGCCCATCAGCTCCAAAGACCGGTCAGTAATGACCGGTTTTTTGTTTGTGAAAAGGTTAATTTTGCATATTTTACAGGGAGGTTCCTGCAGGACGGGGATCTCTTTTTGCTTTTGGAGCGGTTTTGTCAGTTTTTTGTCAGTTGCCGCTTGCTTTTTATGCCCGCAAAGCCTTGATTTTCCTCACTTTTTTGCACGTTGGCCTTGTCAGTAATTTGTCAGCCCGTACAGATTTGCAACCGGCAGGGCGGTGTTTTTCTCTTCATTCCTGCCGCGCACGTAATGTTTCAGCGTCATGGCCGCCGTTGTGTGGCCTGCTGACATTTGCGCCAGTTTGATATCACGGGTGGTGTCATACAAATCTGTCAGCACAGTTGTGCGGAACCGCCGGAGCGAAATCTTTTCTTCAAACTGCGTTTCCCGCTGAATGCGGCTATACATTTTCACCGTTTGTGTGTAAGTCAGCGGCTTTTCTCCGCCCAGGACAAAATGCGAGGGGGCGCCCGCTGTCAGATAGCACGCAATCTGCGGTGCCAGATGAAGGGTGCGGCGGCTCGCCAGTGTTTTCGGCGGCTTGATATGCGGCTCATTGCGCGTGGGATGCGTCACCGCCCGTTCAATGTGAAGCAGCCCCCTTTTTAGATCGATATCCTGCCATTGCAGGC
>CAMGDO010000210.1 GCA_946042585.1 uncultured Clostridia bacterium | reverse complement strand
ATTCCTCTACGTCTCGTGGGCTCGGAGATGTGTATAAGAGACAGGTACGGCGCTGAAGGTCAATATCATGGCGGCGCCGACCCATATTGCGGGCATGCCGGTGGCTGTGAATATCTGCTGCCATGCGGCGCGCCATGCGCATGCTGTGCTGTGAGGAGGGCAGGAAATGGCGATTCGACTGGAGTTTCCCGTGACAAGGGAGCAGCTTTCCGAGCTGCGGGCAGGGGATGAGGTGCTGCTCAGCGGCGTGATGTATACGGCGCGCGATGCTGCGCATAAACGTCTGGTGGAGTGTCTGCATGAGGGCCGGGCGCTGCCGTTTGACGTGCGGGGACAGCTGATTTATTATGTCGGCCCTGCGCCGGCATCGCCCGGGCATGCGGTGGGGGCAGCTGGTCCCACCACCAGCTATCGCATGGATGCCTATGCGCCGGAGTTGATGCAGGCGGGTCTTATGGGGATGATGGGCAAGGGCAGGCGCAGCCAGCAGGTGATTGACTGCATGGTGCAGCATGGCGCGGTCTATTTTGGCGCGGTTGGCGGCGCGGCGGCGCTGATCGCCCGCAGCATCGTCCAAAGCGAAGTGATCGCCTATGAGGATCTGGGAGCGGAAGCGGTGCATCGCTTCACGGTGAAGGACTTTCCGGCACTTGTGCTGATTGACAGCCAGGGAAACAATCTGTACGAGCTTGGTCCGCGGGCATATAACACGGAAAACACGTTGTGAAAAAGGAGAATGGACGATGGCGGAAAGAAGAATGGTGCTGGGCGTGATTGGCGCCGATGTGCATGCGGTGGGAAATCAGATTCTGAACTATGCCTTCACGGAAGCGGGCTTCAAGGTGGTCAATCTGGGGGTGATGGTGTCGCAGGAGGAGTTTATCGAGGCGGCGATCGAATCGGACGCCAAAGCGATTGTGGTATCTTCTTTGTATGGCCATGGCGAGCTGGATTGCCGCGGAATGCGCGAAAAGTGCGACGAGGCGGGGCTCAAGGGCATTCTTCTGTATGTAGGCGGCAACATTGTGGTGGGCAAGCAGCCGTTTGAAGAGGTGGAAAAACGCTTTCATGCGATGGGTTTTGATCGGGTGTTTGGCCCCGGAACGCCGCCTGAGGTGACCATTGAAGCACTGAAAAAGGATTTTGAGGCGATTGAAGCGCAGGGAGCCGCTAAATGAAGCCGGTATTGCTGATTGATTTCGGCTCCACCTATACCAAGACCACAGCGGTGGATGTGGATGCGGGCGTGCTGCTGGGCACGGCGCAGAGCTACACGACTGTGGAGGAGGATATTTCGCTGGGGCTGGATAAGGCACTTTCAGAGATGCAGGCGCGAACAGGCATTTCGGATTATGCCGAACGCTATGCCTGTTCCTCGGCTGCCGGAGGGCTTCGCATGATCGCTTCGGGGCTGGTGCCCTCGCTGACCAGCGAGGCTGCGCGGCGCGCGGCGCTGGGCGCGGGTGCCAAGGTCATCAAAACCTATGCATACGAGCTCAATGAAGAGGATGCGGCGGAAATTGCCGCGCTTAAGCCGGATATTCTGCTGCTGTGCGGCGGCACGGATGGAGGAAACAGCACCTGTGCGCTGCATAATGCCGAAGTGATTGCGGCGCTGGACTGCGATTTTCCCGTGGTGGTGGCGTGTAACCGGGCGTGCGCAAAAAAGTGCGCGCAGATCATTTCCGCCGCCGGGCACGAAGCAATCGTGTGCGAAAACGTGATGCCCGATTTCAACACACTGAATATTGCCCCATGCCAGCAGGTCATTCGGGAGGTATTTCTGCGCCGGATTATCCGGGCCAAGGGACTCAGCCGTGCCAGCGAACTCATATCCGGCATTCTGATGCCCACGCCCGCCGCCGTGCTTTCGGCGCTGACGCTGTTGAGCGAAGAAATGGGAGAAATGTGCGCGGTGGATCTGGGCGGCGCAACAACGGATATATATTCCATCACCGAAGGGCTGCCCTCACGGGCTGGAACGGTGCTGCGCGGCCTGCCCGAACCCTATGCAAAGCGCACGGTGGAGGGCGATATCGGCATGCGCTATTCATCGCGCGGCGTGGTGGAAGCTGCCGGGATGCGGCGAATCTGCGAGATCGCCGGTCTGAGCACGGAATGCGTACAGGCGTGGGTGGATCGCGTGCATGAAACGCCCGGGCTTTTGCCGCTGCGGGAAGAGGAACGGCAGGTGGATTTTGCGCTGGCTTCCGCAGCTATCGAAGTGGGGCTTGCCCGCCATGCCGGCGTCATAGAAGCGGTATATACACCCATGGGGCTGGCATATCAGCAGACGGGCAAGGATCTGACGCGCGTTAAGCATCTGGTGCTAACGGGCGGAGCGCTGATTCATACGGGACGGGCGGAGGAAATTGCGCACATGGCAATGAATACGCAGGCCTATCCTTCATCGCTGATGCCGCGGCAGGCGACGCCGCTGCTGGATAAAAACTATATGCTCTCTGCCATGGGGCTGCTGGCTCAGAAATATACTGACGTGGCAAAGGCCATGATGAAAAAGGAGTTTGAGTGATATGGAAATCCGCAATGTGAAGCTTTCAATCGATGATTTTGAGAGCCTCCGCAGTCAGGTGCTGACGCAATGGCCTACCGGTGCGGGCGTTGAGCGCGAGGAAGCATTGCGCTATCAGCAAGCCATCGCTCCGCACAAGCGCTTTGCGCAGGCCATGGACGCAGCCCGGCGCGAGGGGCGCACGCTGGTGCAGCCGCGCGCGGGCGTGCCGGTGATTGCTGAACATATTAAGCTGATGCAGTATTTGCAGGACAATGGCGAAGCGGATCTGCTGCCTACGACCATTGACAGCTATACGCGCCTGAACCGCTATGAAGAGGCGGAAACGGGTATCCGGGAGAGCCTGAGCCAGAGCAAAGCGATGCTCAACGGCTTTCCCGCCGTCAATCATGGCGTACAGGGCTGCCGCATGGTCACAGAGGCGGTGAATGTGCCTATTCAGGTGCGCCATGGCACGCCCGATGCGCGTCTTCTGGCGGAGATCACGCTGGCGGGCGGCTTTACCAGCTTTGAGGGCGGCGGCATTTCCTATAATATTCCGTATGCCAAGAATGTTTCGCTGGAGCAGACGATACGCGACTGGATGTATGTGGATCGGCTGTGCGGCTGGTATGAAGAAAACGGTGTGTCCATCAATCGCGAGCCCTTCGGGCCGCTGACGGGCACGCTGGTGCCGCCCTGCATCTGTCTCTTATACACATCTCCGAGCCCACGAGACGTAGAGGAAT
>CAMGDO010000209.1 GCA_946042585.1 uncultured Clostridia bacterium | reverse complement strand
CTTGTAATCCAGTCCTTCCGCCGCCGTTGTTGTCAACCCGCCCGAATGCGCGTGAAACCATGCATAGATCGGTTCGTTATTGTAGCAGACCACCATGCCACGCGTCGCATCCACCGCCTCGCGAATCCGATCGTTGATGCCGCTTTCATCATATGCCTGCGCTTCCGTAATATCCGTTGATATATCCGCGCCGTCGTATTTGCTTTCCTTTTCCATAATGAATTTGATGACGAACGTTCTGGCCAGAATGGCCTGCGCCTTGAGCGCCTCCTGCGGCCAGTCATTTTTCATTTCACCAGCCAGTACGCCGCGCAGATATTCCTCCAGCGTCATTTCCTGCACCGCGCCTGTCTCCTGCACATACACCTTGAGCACCGGCACTCCGCTTTGGTCAACCCGGATATTATCCGGCAGCATGGGCGCTTGCGCCTGCTGCGGAAAATCCGTTGCCTGCGGCGTTTCCTGCACAACGGGTTCCCGGGCTGTACATCCGGATGCCAGTATGCATACGCACGCGGCCAGAAGAATCAGGCATTTGCATTTTCTCATCAAAAGAATCCACCTCCCGCATGCCTGTATTGTTTCCACAGATGCGTTTTGCATGCAGAAGGCGGATGTATTCTTTTTCAGCCGTATTTTTTCAGGCCCAGCATGGCTACTGCCTGCGCCAGCGTTTTGACCGGCATCAGCTCCACGCCGTCTGGCGACTTGATCTTTCTCACAGCATCCGCAGGACACATGATCCTGTTAAATCCCAGCCGGGCGCATTCTGTAATGCGCCTCTCCATTTGCGAAATAGCGCGCACCTCGCCCGTCAGACCGATTTCACCCATCACTGCAATCTCGGCAGGCAGCGGCATATCGGAAAGGGAGGAAGCCACCGCAATGCACAGAGGCAAATCAACAGCCGTTTCTGACAGCGACAGCCCGCCCGCGACATTGACATACACATCCTGATTATACAGGCGCAGCCCTGCGCGCTTTTCAAGAACCGCCAACAGCAGCGCCACGCGCCCCTGATCTGCACCGTTTACCGTGCGCCGGGGAACGGTATAAAACGACTGCGTTGCCAGCGCCTGCAGATTCACCATCATCGGGCGGCTGCCCTCCATGCAGCAGAACACCACCGAGCCGCTTGCCCCTGAAGCACGGTGCGATATCAGCGTTTCGGACGCGTTTTCCACCGCGCGCATACCTTCGCCCGTCATTTCAAACATGCCCAGCTCATTGACAGAGCCATACCTGTTTTTCACCGCGCGCAAAAGACGGTATTCGTGCTGATAATCGCCCTCAAAATACAGCACCACATCCACCATGTGCTCCAGCACGCGCGGCCCAGCAATCGCGCCTTCCTTTGTCACATGCCCCACCAGAATCACCGCGCAGCCGTTAGTTTTTGCATATCGCATCAGCAGCGCGGCGCTTTCACGCACCTGGCTGACGCTTCCGGGCGCAGATGCCATTTCCGGGCGGTACATCATCTGGATGGAGTCAATCACCACAAAGTCCGGCTGCACGCTGCTCAGCTTTTCCTCAATCGCGTCCATGGCATTTTCAGCCAGCACCAGAATTTCCGCTCTGGATGCACCCAGACGGTCGGCGCGCAAACGAATCTGCCTTGCGCTTTCCTCGCCAGTGATATACATCACGCGCTTTCCGCGTTCCGCCATCCGCGCGCACACCTGCAACAGCAGCGTGCTCTTGCCAACGCCGGGTTCGCCGCCCACCAGCATCAAAGAGCCGTTCACAATTCCGCCGCCCAGCACGCGGTCGAATTCGGCAATACCGGTCGGCTCATGTGTCTGAGCGCCCGCCTCAATTTCGTATATTTTCTGAACGCTTGCTCCCGTGCCGCCGCGCTGCTTCTGCGGCTTTGCCGCGCCCGCTGAATCAGGCTGTGGCGCTGTCTCGTCCATTGTGTTCCAGCTTTCGCACGACGGGCAGCGGCCATACCATCGCGGGGACTCGTATCCGCACGATGAACAAACATAGGTGGTTTTCTGTCTGGGCAATCAAAGCCCTCCCTTCTTATCTTTTACATAATTCTCCGCCCGTTTCCATTTTCCTGCCATTGTGTTTTTCTGTTCATTTTTGTATAATATTGTAGATTGCACTATGTGAATGAAAAGAAAGGAGCCGCCCGCCCATGCGCAAGAATCGCTCCCTGTTTACCGCGCAAAAGCAGCGCCGCGCCAGCCATTATGTCTATCCGCTGCTTGCTTTTCTGATCCTGGCGGTTCTTCTCGTCATGAATATCATCAATAACAATCGCGTTGCGCTCAGGACGCAGAATGTGACCATCGCTTCGCTTCCAAGCGATCTGGAAAAATTCCGAATTCTGCATATCAGCGACCTGCATGGCAAGGACTTTGGCGATGAACAGTCCGCCATCGCCTCCGTGCTGTCCGGAAACAAATACAACGCCGTATGCATCACCGGCGATTTGTGCGCCAAAGACGGCAGCTATGATGCTTTTCTGTCGCTTGTGCGCCTCTTTGTTCCAAATACGCCTGTCTATTTTATCACGGGCGACGAAGACCCCGAGGCGCTTCTTTCGCACGCGCACGGAGCAGAAACGCCCAAGGCCGATTATATCGCCGCAGCAGAAGCGCTGGGCGCTGTCTATCTTGACGCTCCCCAGAAAATCACCGTGGGCAGCAGCGTCATCTGGTTTGTTCCGGAATCTGTTTATGGGCTCGATATTGTGTCCGCGCGTGCTTCCTATACCGCCCGCCGCACCGAGCTCATTGAGCGGGAGAATACCGCGCACCCGGATATTGCCGCGCAGCTGCGCCTGATTGATTATCGCCTGCAGGTGCTTGACAGCATCGAGCAGAGCTTTCAGGAGATGAAGCGCGGTGATATCCAGATCGCTCTCACCCATCATCCGCTGACGGCAAATACTATCAAAACGCTGCAGCAGTGGTCTGACGCCTCTCAGGCGGATTTTCTGCGCGGCGTATCCCTTGTGCTGGCAGGCCACTATAACGGCGGCCAGTATCGTCTGCCTTTTGTCGGCGCTGTCAAAGCGCCCGCTTCCGCCGGTCTGTCTTCCCGCTGGTTCCCGGGTGATGCTTCTTTGCAGGGGCTGTCCATCGTGCAGGGCATCACGCAGTATATTAGCCCGGGGCTTGGCGTCTCAACCGTTTATTCCCTCCCCTTCCGTCTGTTCAACACCCCGTCTGTCACCATTCTCACCCTCACCGGCACGCTGACCTTCTGACCCCTTGACATTTTTCATCGGATTACATATAATACCTATGG
>CAMGDO010000208.1 GCA_946042585.1 uncultured Clostridia bacterium | reverse complement strand
CCCTTTGGCGGAAAATACCGCATCATCGACTTTCCTCTGTCCAATTGCGCCAACAGCGCCATCGACACCGTGGGCGTGCTCACGCAGTATCAGCCGCTGGAGCTCAACGCCTATATCGGCTCCGGCGCGCCGTGGGATCTGGATGTCAGCAACGGCGGCGTCTATGTGCTGCCCCCCTATCACACCGGAAAAACGGGCGAATGGTATCGCGGCACGGCCAACGCCATCTATCAGAATCTGCCCTTTATTCAGCAGTTCAATCCCGATTATGTTCTGATTCTGTCGGGCGACCATATCTACAAAATGGACTATTCCGACATGCTGCGCCATCACATGGAGCGGGATGCGGATGTGACCATCGCCGTGCGTCAGGTGCCGTGGGAAGAGGCCAGCCGCTTTGGCATTATGAATACCGACGCGAACGGCAATATTCTGGAGTTTGAGGAAAAGCCCGCCCTGCCCAAATCCAACAACGCCAGCATGGGCGTGTATATCTTCAAGTGGGAAATGCTGCGCAATTATCTCATCCGCGACGAGGCAGACCCAAACAGCTCCAATGACTTTGGCAAGAACATCATCCCCACCATGCTCGCCGACGGCTGCCGCATGAGCGCCTATTCCTTCAATGACTACTGGAAGGACGTGGGCACCATCTACAGCCTGTGGGAAGCGAACATGGATTTGCTGCAAAAGCCCCTGCCCATCGATCTGCACGACAAGAAATGGCGCATATACGCGCGCTCTCTGGGCAGCGAACCGCAGTTTATCGCATCCACGGCTGATGTGACGGAGTCGCTGGTGACCGAGGGCTGCTCGGTGTATGGCAAGGTGCGCCACAGCGTTCTGTCCACCGATGTGATGGTGGAAGAGGGCGCTGAGGTGATTGACGCAGTCATCATGCCCGGCGCGGTGATTCGCGCAGGCGCCAGGGTGGTGCGCGCCATCGTGGCGGAGAACGCATGCATCGGCCATGACGCCGTGGTGGGCGCTCCGGAGGGCGAAATTGCCGTTGTCGGCCCGGGCGTCAGCGTGGGCGACGGCGAAACAGTGGCTGCCGGCGAGCAGCGGGCGCATTAAAGGAGGCGGCAGACAATGAGCGATATCATGGGCTTGATTTATACGAGCAATCATTCCGACCGTCTGAATGAGCTGACCGCCATGCGCGCGGTATCAGCCGTGCCGATCTGCGCGCGCTATCGCGTGATCGACTTCATTCTGTCCTCGCTGGTTTCCAGCGGCGCGCGCAACGTGGGCATGATCATGCGGCAGAACTACCGCAGCCTGATGGATCATCTGGGCTCGGGCAAGGAATGGGATCTGCACGGCAAGCGCCAGGGTCTGGTGCTGCTGCCGCCCTTCATCACCAATGACAGCGTCGGCTCAGGCAGCGGGCTGCTGGATGTGCTGCGCAACAATCTGCACTATCTGCGCCGCAGCCGTGAGCGCTACGTGGTGGTCACCGATTCCGCATCGCTCTACACCGCGCGCTTTGATGACATGCTCAGGCAGCACATCAAAACCGGCGCGGATATCACCCTGATGTATACCGATGACCGCAGCGTGCTGCGCGGCGGCGCGGGACAGTATATCAAGGTGGATACGGACGGACGGGTGACGGATCTGGAGCTGGATCCCGCTCTGCCCACCTATCCCACCACCTATATGGACGCCTTTATCATCCGCCGCGAGCTGCTCATTGAAATGTCCGATCGCGCGGTGGCGCATGCGCAGCATCATTTCGGCCGCGATCTGCTGATGAACGCCATCAAGGACGGCTCTGCGAAGATCTACGGCTGGCGCAATCCCGGCCGCGTGTGGAAGCTGGACAGCGTGCAGGCGTATTTTGACTGCTCCATGGCGCTGCTCAATCCCGCCGTGCGCGCAGAGCTCTTCAGCCAGGACCGCCCCATCTGGACCAAGATGCGCGACGAAATGCCCACCCGCTATTCTCCCACCGCCAGGGTCAGCAATTCCCTGCTGGCGGACGGCTGCATTGTGGAGGGCACAGTGGAAAACAGCATCCTGTTCCGCGGCGTACGCGTGCAGAAGGGCGCGGTGGTGCGCAATGCCATCATCATGCAGGATGGCTATGTGATGGGCAATACGCATTTGGAAGGCTGCATTCTGGATAAGCAGGTGATCGTGCGCGAGGGCACCAAGCTCATCGCTCCCATCAGCTATCCGGTGGTGATCGGCAAGAATATGATCGTCTGACCGGCTTCATCAAAAGCAATCAAAAAGAAGGGAAATAATCCCTTCTTTTTTTTGATTTCGTGGTTTATCGCTTTCTGACGCCCCGGACGAATACGCCCTGCACCTGCACATCGTCATCCAGCAGCACAATGTCCGCGTCCTTGCCGCGCTCCAAAGAGCCCTTGCACGCCTCCAGTCCCACGGCGCGCGCAGGCGCAAGCGCGGCGGCATGCACCGCCTCATGCAGCGGCGCCCCCGACGCATCCCGCCAGAGCCGCACCGCGTCGTTCATCCTCAGTACGCTTCCGGCCAGCGTGCCGTCCGGCAGGCGGCATTCCTTTCCCCGCACAGTGATCATTTGCCCGCCCAGATCATACAGCCCGTCCGTCAGCCCGCCCGCGCGCACGCAATCGGTGATGAGCACCAGCCGCTCCCCCTTCACGCGGCGCAGCAGGGGAAACAGTCCTTCATGCACATGCAGGCCATCTGCGATCAGCTCGCACCAGGCATCGCTTGCCAGCGCTGCGCCCGCAGCGCCCGGCGCGCGGTGCAAAAGCGGCGACATGGCGTTGAACAGATGGGAAAAATGATCTGCCCCCTGCCGCAGCGCCATCAGCGCCGTCTCAAAGTCAGCATCCGTATGCCCCAGGGATACCCGCACGCCCAGCTGCCTGAGCGCACGAATGCATGCCGCCGCGCCCGGCATCTCCGGCGCCAGCGTGACCAGCCGGATCACATCGCTGTAGGGCGCTATCTTCGCCGCATCAGGCGGCAGAATCGCGCTTTCCTTCTGCGCGCCCTTGCGCGCCGGGTTGATAAACGGCCCCTCGGCATGGCAGCCCAGCACCTGCGCGCCGGAAAAGTCTTCCGCGGCGCTGCTGCGCTGCAGCGCACGAATCGCGGCAAACGCCCGCTCCAGCTGCGGCCAATCCACCGTCATGGTGGTGGGCAGAAAGGACGTCACGCCGTTTTCAAGGAGACGGCGCGCCATATTACGCAGCCCCGCTTCGTCGCCGTCCGACGCATCCGCGCCCCCGTAGCCATGAATGTGAATATCCACAAACCCGGGAGACACATACAG
>CAMGDO010000207.1 GCA_946042585.1 uncultured Clostridia bacterium | reverse complement strand
TACATCCGCATAATTCAGTCGTCATCAGGCAGCGTGCCAAACGCACAAACGCCCCGGGCAATTAAATGCCCGGGGCGTTTGTTGTCTGTGCAAAAGCGACGAACGAATGCATGCCGCCAGTTTTCTAAAGCGCTGATTGCTCCACAAGCCTGTGCCAGTACGGCACAGGGACGAATTTTCCGTCTGCCATCAGCCCTTCAATTTCCCGCCTTGTGGCTGCGCGTTTATCGCACGTTTCCCCTTCCTGCAAAACAACGCTGTCCAGATCAAATTCCTCCTCAAACAGCCATACATCCTTGTGCGAATCAGAGCGCGTATACTGCCAGATCAGCCGCCCTGTTTCCCTGCGCAGCAAAAGCCCTGTTTCCTCCCGCACCTCGCGCATGGCCGCCGTCAGGCTGTCATCTCCCGCCAGCGCGGAGCCGCCCGTCATTTCCCACATATTGGGAAATCCCTTATTGGGGCTGCGTTTGGTCAGCAGGTACTCTCCGGCACGGTTGCGTATCCAGATATCCACAACCAGATGATAATCCCCTGCCGGCAGCGCATCGCCCCGCCGGTGCGTTCTGCCTGTCCTGTGCCGGTTCACATCGTATACATCCCAAAGCTCATCCGCCTTGCTCTGCATGTTCAGCCACGCCTGCACCTTAAGATACATTGGCTTTTGCATATCCGGATTTGCCAATGCCTTCGGCAGCGTATCTGTCAGCAGAATACCTGACTCTTCCGCGCCGGAAGGCAGCCTCTTTCGGGCGGTCACCTCGGAAAAGAACAGCATACCCGCTGATTCTGCGTAAAAAGCCGAAACGGGCTGCAGCGTCATTTCAAGCGCGCCGGTTTTCTCCATCAGCGCACGACGCGCAGTATCCGTTAGTTTCTCTCCTGCTTTGCGCTCTTCGCCCGGCAGTCTCCATGGTTCGTGCGCATCATTGCGGCACAGAATCCATTTGCCCTGATACCGCGCTGCCGTCACCGCCTCACACAGCAGGTCATCCGGTATATCCTGCTGCCGGACGAATGTGATTTCAGACATGCTTTCCTCCTTCGTCGAGCAGTACAATCTCGCTGTCAAAATAGCGCTCCATAAAGTATGTCGCCTGAGCGATTTCAGCCTTTGTCAGGCTTGTTCCCTCCACAGCCGCCACCCATTTATTTTCGCAGTCATTCTTTCGGTAAATCACGGCGATTAGCTCTCCGTCAAAGGTCGAAACCGGTGTGTCAACGCCAAGCACATATACATCCTGCGCCTCGCCGTCGCCCGCCGCTGTACCCGGGATATAGCCATAATTGACCGGGTACACAATGTCATCATGCTCGGGATGAACACTTCCCAATGGGCGGTCTATCACCACATGCACCTTTTTCCGCATATCGTCCTCTCGCCTTCTGTTTTCTGCGTGTGCCCCCGGAATGCCGCACATACGAAAAAACGACGCGCTGTTCACCCGTCGTTTTTTTGTTTTCTTTTACTTTTTGCGGCGCAGATAGGCCGGAACGCCCAGATCATCGCGCTCGGAGGCAGCGGCTTCATTCTGCTGCACCGGCGGCGTCTGTGCGGCAGGCGTCTGATAATAGGGATACTGCTGCGCTGGCGTCTGCGCAGGCGCCGGCTGCTGCGGAGCATTGAATACCGGGGCCGTAAAGGGCGCCGCTGTATAAGGCGTATTCATCACCGGACGCTGACCGGGGGTCGGACGCGCGCCGCCGGGCGCGAAAGCATCGGCGTCAAAGCCGCTGCCCAGCGGAACAGGCGCTTCCTCCGTCACAGGCTCGGAAGCCATGCGGTGCTCATACGGATTCACTGCCGGATTGGCCGTGCCATAGGGGCCGCTGGCAGGACGCGCGCCGGGGCGCTTGCCCTTGGGATCACGCGTGGGGAAGGGCGTTTTTTCAAAGCCCGTTGCAATCACGGTGATACGCACTTCATCCTTGAGCTCCTCGTCAATGTTTGCGCCAAAGATGATGTTCGCCTCGCTGTCGGCAGCCTGCATAATCAGGCTGGCCGCCTCGTTGACATCCATGATGTTCATATCCTTGCCGCCGGACACATTGATCAGCACGGCGCGCGCACCGTCAATCTTGGTTTCAAGCAGCGGGCTGGAAATGGCTTCCTTGGCGGCGTTGACCATGCCGTTTTCGCCAGAGCCCGTGCCAATTCCCATGTGCGCCATGCCGCCAGATTCCATCACGGTGCGTACATCGGCAAAGTCCAGATTGATGACCGCAGGCACGGCGATCAGATCGGAAATACCCTGAATACCCTGACGCAGCACATCGTCTGCCTTGCGGAAGGCCTCCAACATCGTTGTTCCCTTGCTCACCACCTGCAGCAGGCGGTCGTTGGGAATCACCACGAGCGTGTCCACGCTCTGCTTGAGTTCACCAATGCCCAGTTCAGCATTCTTCATGCGCTGCTTGCCTTCAAACAGGAAGGGCTTTGTCACCACGGCGATGGTGAGGCAGCCCAGCTCGCGAGCCACTTCCGCCACCACCGGCGCAGCGCCTGTGCCCGTGCCGCCGCCCATACCGGCAGTAACAAACACCAGATCGCTGCCGCGCAGCGCAGCGGCAATCTCCTCGCGGCTTTCTTCCGCAGCGCGACGACCGATATCCGGCACCGCACCGGCGCCCAGACCCTTGGTCAGCTTCTCGCCGATCTGAATCTTGGTGCCCGCCTTGCTCAGGCCCAGCGCCTGTCGATCGGTATTCACCGCGATAAATTCCACGCCGCGAAGTCCGGCATCCACCATGCGGTTCACGGCGTTGTTGCCGCCGCCGCCGCAGCCTACGACCTTAATCGAGGCAAAGCCAGTCGCCTGCTCGTTTTCCATCTGGAGTTCCAGCATATCGTTCCCTCCGGTATTTCTGTTTATTTTAAGCAGCAGCCTTTATCAGCCGCCAAAGAGATTATTGAAAAATGCCTTTACGCCCTTGTTTGCGCCGGTGTTGACAAGCGTGTCGATGATCAGATCCAACAGACCCAGCGTGCTTGTATAAATCGGGCTGCTCATATTGCTGGTTTTGCGCGGAAGATCGCGCACGGAGCGATCCAGCTTGCCGCTGAGGAATTCGCGTCCGCCCCGGTTGATTGCCAGACCGCCGCCGGTCAGATACGCCACCGACCAGTTGCTCAGCCGCACGCCGCTGGCCTTTACGGCCTCGTGAATCGCCTCGGCAATTTCCTCCACCCGGGGCTCAAGCACCTCCGCCACCTTTTCGCGCGGGAAGGTCTTGCTCACGCCGTCACGATCCAGGCAGGTAAAGTCCTCGTCTCCGGCAGAAACGCCAAACACATACTGCTGCTTGATTTTTTCCGCCTCATCCAGCTTCACATCCAGACCATAAGCC
>CAMGDO010000206.1 GCA_946042585.1 uncultured Clostridia bacterium | reverse complement strand
TAAGCCTTCGTCGGCAGCGTCAGATGTGTATAAGAGACAGCCATCATGACCACGATGACGACTGCCATTGCCATGAGCATGACCATGAGCACGAGCACGAAAATGAGCATGAACACCATCACGATCATGACGGCAAATGCTCCTGCGGTCATGAGCATCATCACCATCATCACGGCCATGATGCCGACGAGGTATTTGATAATATCGGCGTTGAAACTGCAAAGCGCTTCACCGAAGAAGGGCTGCGCGATGCGCTCAGCAAGCTGGAGGATGAAGAGGAATATGGCGCCATCCTGCGCGCCAAGGGCATTCTGCAGGCAGAGGACGGCCGCTGGCTGCACTTTGACTATGTACCCGGCGAAGCGGAAATCCGCTATGGCTCCGCCGATTACACAGGACGCATGTGCGTGATTGGCACGCATATCGACGAAGCCGCCCTGCGTACGCTCTTTGGCGTGTAAGGAGAGACAGCCATGATGGGTGCCAATCAGATCATTCCCATTTATATCGTATCCGGCTTTCTGGACAGCGGAAAAACCACGCTGATACACAACATGCTGGATGATACCTCCTTTTCCCGCGGGCAGAAAACGCTGCTGATCGTCTGTGAAGAGGGCAACGAGGAATACGACGAGGTGAAGCTGAAAAAGCAGAATGTCATTGTGTATATGGTGGACAGCCTCGAAGACATGTCGCCTTCCCTCTTTGTCGATCTGAACAAGCAGCACAAACCCGAGCGCGTCATAATTGAATACAACAGCATGTTCAAATTTGAAACGCTGGACACCATGCAGCTGCCGCCGCATTGGGAGCTTGTGCAGATCATCGCGCTGGCAGACGCCACCACATTTGACAACTATATGAACAACATGCGCCAGCTGATGACCGATCCGATGCAGAATGCGGACCTGATTCTCTTCAACCGCTGCGAGGAAGGCATGCCCATCAGCACCTGGCGCCGTCAGATGCGCGCGCTCAATGCCCGCACCAATATTCTCTTTGAGTTCACCGACGGTCATTCCGATGACGGCGTTTCCGATGAGGATCTCCCCTACGACATGAAAGCGGAAGTGGTAGAGATTTCGGATGAGAATTTCGGCACGTTCTATCTGGACGCGCTGGATCATCCCACCCGCTATGATGGACGCGTTATCCGCCTCAAGGGGCAGGTGTTCTCCGATCCTGATGTGCCCAAAGGCTTCTATCGCTTTGGCCGCCTGGCCATGACCTGCTGTGCCAATGATATCGCCTGTCTTGCGTTGATTTGCCGGGGCGATCTCAAGCCCTCCAAGAACAAATACTACACCTTGACCGCCAAGGCGGAGTGCGTTCAGTCGCACGATGAAGTGATGGTAGCGCTCATGCAGGTGGAAGCTGTCCCCGCCGCCGCCCCCGCCGAGCAGTATGTCACCTTCACCTGACCTGCGGCCCAATAGCGGATGCTTTGCAGCGCTCAGGCAAAATCCTGCAAAATCATCAAAAAAGCGCTTGTATTTCACCACTGAATATGGTAATATATTCAGTGTCCATTTCAAGGAGGTTTTACAACCATGAACCCATTGCAGATCATCCTGAACATCCTCTTGATCCTCGCCTCTCTGGTGATGATCGTTACCGTACTGCTTCAGAGCAGCGAATCCGACGGCATGGGCGCCATCTCCGGAAACAACGACAGTTTCTTTGGCAAGGCGAAGAACGCCGCTTTCGAAGCCAAGATGGCTCTGGCCACCAAGGTTTCCGCGGTTGTGTTTGTTGTGCTGGCGCTGGTCATGATTTTCGTCGGCTGATTCAAAACGCAAAGAAAAACGAACCAATGCTGTTGGCTCGTTTTTTTCGTGCATCCATTTGCAATAGCCCGTGTTTTACAGATTATTCAGCACCAGCACCAGACCGGAAATAATCAGCATGATATTCACAATCCGCTTGATCAGCCTGTCATTCATCCGGCTGCTGATCTTCATGCCAAGCCCCAGCCCCACCAGCATCACAGGAATGAGCATCAGCGATATCTTCACCGACTGCAGCGTGACGATGCCAAGGAAGCTATACGCAATCAGGCGAAACGTGCCGTTGGCCAAAAATACCACGCAGACATTGCCCTTGAATTCGTGCGGATCATCCGTTATGCGGCTCATGAACACCGCCGCCAGCGCGCCAATGCCGTAGATTCCGCAGATCAGGCCGCTGAGCAAGCCCAGGAAGGTCATAAAGGCCTTGTTTTCCTGTTTGCGCGTAGCGTTTGGCTTGCGCAGCAGCATCTCCGTGCCAATCGCCATAATCACAAAACCAAATATCACCTTGCCCGTCTGCGCGTTCATGCTTTTCAGCAGCCAAATTCCGGGAATATTCCCCAGCACCATCAGCGCCGCAAGCGGCAGGCACCGGTTCCATCGGATGGATTTTCGCTCTTTCCACACAATAATCGCGTTGGACGGATAATTCAGCACCAGATCCACCGGCGTTATCAGCACATTATCCTGCGTAAACCCCATGATAGCGGAAAAAACAAGGGTATTTGCAAAGCCGCAGATGCCCTTCACCGTGCAGCCGATAAACGCCGCAATCGCCCACCACATCATTTCTGCCATACTGTTCCTCATTCGTAAGCACACAAACGCACACCCGAGCGCATTTGCCGTCTATTTCGTATTCCGCGACGTAAAAAAGCTTTCACAGAATCCATCCCACTTATCTTTGTATTCCGCATGGGGAAGCAATCGCAGATCTTGCGGGCTCCTCACCCCTCGTCTTTGTGCTTCCTGCACAAAGCCTTCGATGTAGCCGCCTGCCTTCGCCTCAAAGCCCCGCACGGTATCAGCTCCCATTTGCAGCGCGCAAAACATACGCGTGTGTCCATCCAGAGCAATCCAGCGCCCGTTCCTGCCGCGGCTGAGCGGCACCACAGCATCCTCTCCGCCGCGGATAAAGGAACGCACCGCCGCCAGCTTATCGGCATCCACATAAAACTGCGATGGCTGAATATCCGCAAGCGGCACCGTAAAGCAGCGAACCTGCGGAAGCTCGGCAATACATCCGCCGTTTTCATCAAAAAAGCGCGTGATATGCTCGGCATAGAAGCGAAACTCTGCGATGAGCCCCGCCAGCTCGCAAACAGGAAAGCCTTCGGGCACGCGCACCACCGCTCTGTCAGCGCTCACAATTCTGATCTCACAAAGCCATCTTTCATCCGCAAGAAACGCACCGTGCTGGCACAGCACCTCTTGATCAAACCGCGGGTCGTCATATGCATTAACACGTCGGAAGTTCATTCATTCCACCCTTTGCACACATCCACCCATGCCCTTGGATGCGCATATCTGTCCAGCTCGTCCATCGTCAGCTCAATCGCGCTATC
>CAMGDO010000205.1 GCA_946042585.1 uncultured Clostridia bacterium | reverse complement strand
TTCGTCGGCAGCGTCAGATGTGTATAAGAGACAGGTCCATCACATCGGCGATGGCGCCGGTTTCATAGCCCGTGCGGTGATCCTTGACCATGGTATAGGGCTGGAAGACATAGGAGCGGATCTGGCTGCCCCATTCGATCTTTTTCATTTCGCCCTTGATATCGGCCATTTCCTGCTCGCGCTCGCGCTCACGGATTTCCAGCAGGCGGGATTTGAGCATCTTCATACAGGTGGCGCGGTTCTGCACCTGATCGCGCTCGGTCTGGCAGGCCACAACGATGGTCACATCGTCCTTGATATAGGTCATGCGCACGGCAGAGGAGGTTTTGTTGACGTTCTGACCGCCTGCGCCGCTGGAGTGATAGGTGTCCACGCGGACATATTTCATATCCACTTCGATTTCGCTGTCGTCTTCCTCCAGCATGGGCGCGACATCCAGCGAGGCAAAGCTCGTGTGGCGGCGGGCGTTGGAATCGAAGGGGGAAATGCGCACCAGACGGTGCACGCCCTTTTCACCGCGCAGATAGCCGTAGGCATGGTCGCCGCTGACCTCGAAGGTGACGGATTTGAGACCGGCTTCATCGCCGTCGAGAATATCCAGCAGCTTGACGGTGAAGCCCATGCGCTCGCAGTAGCGGGTGTACATGCGGTAGAGCATGCTGGTCCAGTCCTGCGCGCTTCGGTGCCGCCCGCGCCGGCATGCAGGGAAAGCACGGCGTCGTTCTGGTCATATTTGCCGCGCATTAGCGTTTCCAGCTCCAGCTGCTCCGTCTCCTGACGCAGCGTCTCCAGCATTTCCGATACCTCGGACACCATGGAGCTGTCGTCGGCCTCTTCAGCCAATTCCATCATCACTTCGATATCGTCGCACTGGGAAACAAGCCCCTCAAAATGCCGGATTTTGTTCTCAAGCTGCGCAATGCGGCGCGTCACATGCGTGGAGCGCTCCAGATTATCCCAGAAGCCGGGGGCGTTCTGTTCTTCATGCAGCTCAATCAGTTCCTGCTGCATCAGGTCGATGTGCAGACCATCGCCCACATCGTGCAGCCTGTTGCGCAGCGTGCCCAGATCGGCACGGAATTTTTCGAATTCAAGAATCATGGGGATCCTCTCCTTTGGATGGTTGATGGGAATACCGGAAAAGCAGGCTGCGCCTTTGTACTATTCGTTTCTGCCGCAGCAGTTCTTGAATTTTTTGCCGCTGCCGCAGGGACAGGGGTCGTTGCGGCCTATCTTTTTCTCGGCGCGCACGGGCTGGGCGCCGCTGCGGCGCGTCTGATGGGCGGCGCGTTCGCCGGCGCTTTGCGCCTTCACGTCGTTGGTGCCGGTGATGGAGGCGACGGCATGACGGGCGGGAGCGTTGCGATCGGCAATCTGCGCCAGGAAAACGAGGCGCACGGTATCCTCACGGATGAGGCGCACCATGTCGTCAAACATGTCGAAGGATTCCATCTTGTATTCGTTGATCGGGTCGCGCTGGGCATAGGCGCGCAGGCCGATGCCGTCGCGCAGCTGATCCATGGCGTCGATATGATCCATCCAGCGGCGGTCGACCGACTGCAGCAGGATGGCGCGCTCCAATTCGCGCACATCATGCCCCAGCTGGGTGATGTGCTGCTCGCGCAGGGCGTAGATGTTCAGCGCGATGGCCTTGAGATGCTCCTTGAGCGCCTCCCGGCTCATCCGGCGCAGCTCCTCCTGATGATCGGTGATTTCCTTCACCGGCACGCACAGACGGCCCAGATAGTCCGCGAGCGTATCCAGCTGCCAGCTTTCGGGGTTTTGGTCGGCGCAGTCATGCGCGATGGCGCCCTCGATGAGCTGGTCGATCATATTGACGATGCTGTCGTGCACATTTTCGCCTTCCAGCACCTGCCGGCGCTGCTTGTAGATCAGCTCGCGCTGCTGGTTCATTACATCGTCATACTGCAGCACGCGCTTGCGGATCTCAAAGTTGCGGCTTTCCATGCGCTTCTGGGCGTTTTCAATCTGCTTGGTGAGCATATTGGCGTCGATGGGCGTGTTTTCATCAACGCCCAGCTTGCTGGAGAGCAGCTTCATGCGCTCGCCGCCGAAGATGCGCAGCAGATCATCCTCCATGGACAGGAAGAACTGGCTGGAGCCGGGGTCGCCCTGACGGCCGGCGCGGCCGCGCAGCTGGTTGTCAATGCGGCGGCTTTCGTGGCGCTCGGTACCCAGAATGTGCAGACCGCCCAGCGCCACCACGCGGTCGTGCTCCTGATCGGTCTGCTGCTTAAAGCGGGCGCGCAGCTGGGAATAGTGCTCGCGGGCGGCGAGAATCTCCTCGTCCACGTCCTCGTTGTGTCCCGTGGCCTGCTCGATGATGTCATCCGAATAGTCTTCGCGGCGCATTTCGCTGCGGGCCATGAAATCGGGGTTGCCGCCCAGCAGAATATCCGTGCCGCGGCCGGCCATGTTGGTGGCGATGGTGACGGCGCCGTAGTGACCGGCCTGCGCCACGATGGCGGCTTCACGCGCGTGGTGCTTGGCGTTGAGCACCTGATGCTCCACGCCGCGCATGGAGAGCATGCGGGAGAGCATCTCGCTGATTTCAACCGAAATAGTGCCCACCAGCACGGGCTGCCCCGTGGCATGGCGGCGGATGATCTCCTCCACCACGGCCTTGTATTTGCCCTTCATGGTGGTATAGATCATATCGTTCATGTCCTTGCGGATCATGGGCTTGTTGGTGGGAATCTGCACGACGTCCAGCGCATAGATGCCCTGGAATTCGGCTTCCTCGGTCTTGGCGGTACCCGTCATGCCCGAGAGCTTGTGATACATGCGGAAGAAGTTCTGATAGGTGATGGTGGCAAGCGTGCGGCTTTCGCGCTCCACCTTGACATGCTCCTTGGCCTCCAGCGCCTGATGCAGGCCGTCGGAGAAGCGGCGACCCACCATGATGCGGCCGGTGAACTCGTCCACGATCATGACCTGGCCGTCCTGCACCACATAGTCCACATCCGCCTTCATGATGGCGTTGGCCTTGAGGGCCTGGATGATGTGGTGATACAGCTCGTTGTTTTCGGGATCGGACAGGTTTTCCACGCCGAAGTAGCGCTCCGCCTTGGCGATACCCGCCTCGGTGAGGGTGGCGGCCTTGTCCTTTTCATCCACCAGATAGTCGCCTGTGACCTCCGCCTCGTCTTCGCCCATCAGGCGGCGGGCTGCGGAGGTGAGCTGGGAGCTGTCGGGGTCTTCCTTCTTTTCGCCGCGTGTCAGCTGGCGCACAAAGCGATCGGCCTTTTCATACAGGTCGGTGGATTTTTCGCCCTGGCCGGAGATGATGAGCGGGGTGCGCGCCTCGTCGATGAGGATGGAGTCCACCTCGTCCACGA
>CAMGDO010000204.1 GCA_946042585.1 uncultured Clostridia bacterium | reverse complement strand
TTCGATCAGCGGGCGCATGTAGCGATAGAAGAAGGTGAGCATCAGAATGCGGATGTGCGCGCCGTCCACGTCGGCGTCCGTCATGCACACGATGCGGTGATAGCGCAGCTTGTCGGCGTTGAACTCTTCTCCGATGCCGCAGCCGAAGGCTGTGATCATGTTCTTGATTTCCTGGTTGAGCAGGATTTTGTCAAGACGCGTCTTTTCGACATTGAGAATCTTGCCGCGCAGGGGCAAAATGGCCTGATAGTGACGGTCGCGCCCTGTCTTGGCGCTGCCGCCTGCCGAGTCGCCCTCCACGATGAAAATTTCGCACTTGGAGGGGTCGCGCTCGGAGCAGTCCGCCAGCTTGCCGGGCAGGCTGGCGCTTTCCAGCACGGTCTTGCGCCGGGTCAGATCACGGGCCTTGCGGGCAGCCTCGCGCGCGCGGGCGGCATTGAGGCACCGGTCCAGAATCTGCCGCGCGATGGCGGGATTTTCCTCCAGGAAGGTGGAGAGCCCTTCTGTGACCATTGCGTCCACGATGGGGCGCACCTCGCTGTTGCCAAGCTTCGACTTGGTCTGGCCTTCAAACTGCGGCTCGTGCATCTTGACCGAAACGATGGCGGTGATGCTCTCGCGCACATCCTCGCCCTTGAGATTGGCGTCGCTTTCCTTGAGCACGGGCGGGCGGCACTTGTTGCGGCCATAGTCATTGATCACGCGGGTCAGGGCGCTCTGGAAGCCCATCAGGTGCGTGCCGCCCTCGGGGGTGTGGATGTTGTTGGCAAAGGTATAGATGTTTTCGGAGTAGCTGTCGTTATACTGCAGCGCCACCTCGACGGACACGCCGTTTTTGACGCCTTCCACATAGATCGGTTCGGGGAACAGCACCTCGCGGCTCTTGTTGAGATACTTGACAAACTCGCGGATGCCGCCTTCATAGTGGAATACGCGCTCCTGCTCGCAGCCCTCGCGCTCGTCACGCAGCACGATCTTGACGCCCTTGTTGAGGAAGGCCATTTCGCGCATGCGGGTCTTGAGAATATCATAGTTGAACGCAATGCCGGCATCAAACACGCCGTCGGGGTTCTGTTCGCTGCGGATATCGGGCCAGAACTGCACGGTGGTACCCGTGCGGCTGCCCGCCTCGCCGATCACCTTCAGGTCGTATTCGATCTTGCCGCGGTTGTATTCCTGGCGGTAGATCTTTCCGCCCTGATAGACGGTGACCATCAAATGGCTGGACAGGGCGTTGACCACCGAAGCGCCCACGCCATGCAGACCGCCGGACACCTTGTAGCCCTCGCCGCCGAACTTGCCGCCGGCATGCAGAATGGTCAGGCACACCTCCACGGCGGGACGGCCGATCTTGGGATGAATGCCGACGGGGAAGCCGCGGCCGTTGTCCTGCACCTCCACCGAGCCGTCGGGCTTGATGGTGATGATAATATCCGTGCAGTAGCCGGCCAGCGCCTCGTCCACAGCGTTGTCGACAATTTCATATACGCAGTGATGCAGCCCGCGATAATCGGTGGAGCCGATGTACATACCGGGACGGCGGCGAACCGCTTCCAGGCCTTCCAGCACCTGAATATCGTCTGCGCCGTAATGCCCCGATTCCGTTGCCGGATTGCGGGCAGCGTTCATTTCTTCGGTCATGATTCTTCCTCCACAGGGGTTTGAAAAATGGCATAAGACGGCACTTCGCCATCCTGTATATTATAGCATAAAACGCCCGATTTTTCAAGGTTTTTACTTATATAATGGTAACAATCCCTGCCTTCAGCGCCTGAAAAAAGCGCGGCAGGCGGCAGGGCGCGCCGCCTTTACATCCACAAAAAAAAACGCTATAATGGGAACGATACGCGAGGATAAAGGAGCGCCGGATAAGATGAAAATTGTAGCAGTCGTCGGGATTCGCCAGTCGGGGAAAACCAGCACGGTAACAGAGCTGACTGCGGCCATGCGCCGCCGCGGATTGCGTGTGGGCACCTGCAAGACGGTGTTTTGCCCCACCTTTACCATAGATAAGCCCACCTCCAATACCGGGCGTCATCGCCGGGCGGGGGCTGAGCTGGTGTGCGCCCGTGCCAAGGGCGAAACCACGTTTCTTTACCCTGAGCAGCTGCCGCTCAGCCGCGTGGCTGCGCAGTATGATGGCTGCGACTATCTGCTGCTGGAGGGCGATTATTTTGCGCCGGTGGCGCGCCTGGTGGCAGCGCACGGGGCAGAGGATGCGCTGGCGCGGCAAAACGCGCTGACGGTCGCTTTTGTGGGAAGGGTCAGCAACCGGGAGGATGTGATGCTGCCGCTGCCCAAATTCAATGCCCTGACGGACGCCGATGCGCTGATTGACTATCTGGAGGCGCATGTGCAGGACGTGCGGGATTTGAGAGCGCTTGACGACAGTCTTCCTGTGCAGAGCGGCGTGTCCGACGATGGCTTTTGCCAGTGCGGCTGCCATGTGCACACCCGCAAACAGGCGGAAGAGGGCGTGGAAGTGGTGGTGCACGGCAAGGCCGTGAAGCTGACTGCGGAGCAGCGCGAAATGGTGCTGCGCTGGGCAAAGGAGAGCTGCCATGACTGAGAGGCGGCACCTGTTCCTGACGGGGCGCAAGCAGGTGGGGAAATCCACCGCGCTCAGGCGGCTGATTGCGGAAAACGGCCTGATATGCGCGGGATTTGAAACACGATTGCTGGCGCTGGACGGGGTGCGCCGCGGCTTTGTGCTGCATGGCAGGGTGGACATGCCCGCGCAGGAAAACGACTGTATTGTATGCGTGCGGACGGGCGAGCGCCGCAGCGTGCCCGTGCCCGAGGTATTCAATGAAAACGGGGCAAAAATCCTGCGCCTGAGCCGTGAGGGCGACGCGCCGTATATTCTGATGGACGAGCTGGGCAAGCTGGAAAGCGACGGCGGCGCGTTTGCACAGGAGGTGCTGCGGTGCCTGGATAGCGAAAAGACCGTGCTGGGCGTGCTGCAGCAGTGCGATTCGCCGCTGTTCCGGGCTATTTCTGCGCGCAGCGATGTGCTGGTGCTGACGGTGACGGAGGAAAACCGCGAGGAAATCGCGCAGAAAATCTGCGCAATGTATCATTGAGGGCAGGGACGAAAAAATCGAAGCGTAAAAAAGGCGTGACTGCTTTCGTCACGCCTTTTTCAGTGATACAGCCGCAGCAGAACAAACTGCTGCGACTGTCAGGGCGTCGACAAAGTCGCCGCCCTCCGCAAAAACGAAGGAGTCGTTTTTCCGGGTTGCAGATTTTCTTGTGATGCTGCGCATCACGGCCAGAAAATCTGTAAGGAAGCGGGGTTGCCCCCGCTCCTTAAACCGGCAAAGCCGGTTCTGCGGAATAAAAATGAAGGAGCTGCGCCCCTTCATTG
>CAMGDO010000203.1 GCA_946042585.1 uncultured Clostridia bacterium | reverse complement strand
AGGCCGATATGGGGCTTGCCGTTCGCGGTAGGCGGCCCGTCGAAAAAGGTGAAGGATTCATTTGAGTCATCGCGCAGATGGAAGCTCTTCTTTTCAATCTGGTTGTCCTGCCAGAATTTGAGGATTTCCTTTTCACGCGCGGTGAAGTTCATATCGGTTGTTACTTTTTTATACATGCGATTACTCCTTTCGCTGCGATAGAGCCATAGAAAAGGCCTATCCATCCCATGGGACGGACAGGCCGCGGTACCACCCAAATTGGCGCGCAATGCGCCCGCTTGAAGCCCTTTATCGGAGGCTGACCGTGGGGGATTAGCCCATGCTCCGGGATGATCCGGTGACGGCTGTCACTGCCGGGCTTCCATCCTCCCCGGCTTGCTGATAGCGCAGCTTCCGCACCCGTTCCCATCATGGCAATATACTCATATATTATAGCAGAAACAGTGTGCGCGTGTAAAGCCCAAATTCTCCGAAAAACGCTGGATTTGAGCGAAAATCATCAACGTTCTTCGCGGAAATAATTGACGCCGCAGGCGGCGGGCGCCTGGTTTTCGCGGCGCATGCGAATGGACGAGAATACCAGCACCAGACAGGTAACAAAGAACGGCAGCATCAGATAAAACGCAGGGGGAATGGGCAGGACGGACGAAGGAATATAGAGCTTGAGTACGCTCAGAGCGCCAAATATGAACGCGCCCAGCACAGCCTTTCCGGGCTTCCAGGAAACAAAGATGACAAGCGCGACGGCAATCCAGCCCTGACCGGACACGCAGTTTTGCTGCCAGTTGCCCGCACAGGTGACAAGCGATATGTATGCTCCGCCCAGACCGCAGATGCCGCCGCCAAGAAGCAGATGGATATACTTGTAGAGCGTCACATTCACGCCGGCGGCATCGGCAGCGGCGGGGTTTTCACCAATGGCACGAAGATTGAGACCGGTGTGGGTGTGATTCAGGTAGATATGCATGCCGATGGCGAGCGCGACAACGAAGTATGTGAAAATGCTGTGAGAAAAGAGCAGCTGGCCAATAACCGGCAGCTCGGACAGAAAGCCCAGCTTCACGGGCTTAAAAAACTCAATGACGTTCTTCTGTACAACAAACGCACCGGAGGCGTTTTTCAGCAGGCTCTGTCCCAGAAAATTGGCGACGCCTGTGCCGAAGGTGGTCAGCGCAAGACCGGTCACGTTCTGATTGGCCTTGAGGGAAATGGTGAGGAAGGCATAGATCAGCGCGCCAAACATTCCGGCAAAAAAAGCCAGCAGAATGGTGACCAGAGAATTGCCGGTGAGGTAGCCGCCCAGAAAACCGAAGGCTGCGCCCATGTACATCATGCCCTCAACGCCCAGATTCAGATGGCCTGCCTTTTCTGTGATGATTTCACCCAGCGTGCCGTACATCAGAGGAACGCTTGCCAGAATGGCTGCATACAGGAAAGCAACAACGGAGTTCATCAGCCTTTGACCTCCTTTTTCAGGCGCAGCTGGTAGGAGATAAAGAACTCAACGCCCAGCACAAAGAAAAGAATGATACCCTGCAGAATACCAAAGAATTCGCTGGAGAGCTTGAACGTGGTTTCGACCGTGGCGCAGCCCTTTTTCAGAATGCCAAAGAGCAGCGCGACGATGATGATTCCCACCGGTGAAAGCCTTGCCAGCCAGGCGACAACGATGGCTGTGAAGCCGTCGCCGCCTGCCACCGTATCAGTCAGCATCTTGTCCGAGCCGCTGGCCTGAATCATACCGGAAAGGCCGCAGATACCGGCGCTGATAAACATGGTGCGCAGGATGATACGGTTGACGGGCATGCCGGCATAGCGCGCGGTGGTGATATTGTCGCCCACCACGGTCAGTTCGTATCCGTGCTTGGTATAACGAAGATAGACCAGCACGAAAATGGCGATGGCAATGGCAAAAATCCAGCCGGCATGCACCCCGAGGACACTGGGCAGGCGGGCTATTTTGCTGAAGCGCGGCATCTCGGGAAAACCGTTTTTGGAGGGATCCTTCCAGGGGCCTTCACGCAGATACTGAATGAAATAGGAGGCGATGTAGTTCATCATCAGGGTAAAGAGCGTTTCATTCGTGCCAAACCGCGTTTTGAAAAAGGCGGGAATCAGTCCCCACAGGCCGCCGACGATAAAGGCTGAAACCGCCATGACGGTGAGAAGAAGCCATGAGGGCCACTCATAGGTATAGGCAAAATAGGAGGCGGCGATGGCGCCCACACAGATCTGGCCTTCAGCGCCGATATTCCAGAATTTCATCTTGAAGGCGAGCGTGATGCCCAGGGCGACAATAGATAGGGGAATGGCGTTTTTGATGACGCTGACACGCGCGGTTTTCTTGGACAATGCGCCGCTGAGCATGGTCTGATAGACCTTCAGGGGGTGATGACCAAGGCACAAAAGCACCAGACCGCCTGCCACCAGCGCCAGCACCACAGCCACCAGACGCAGCAATGCGCTCTTCCAGGCGGGCATTGGCGCGCGCTGAGTGATATGAAAGCCACTGAAAGACAGCTTAGGCATAATCATCCTCCTCGTCATCATGCTCCCAGGCGCCGGTCATTTTCAAGCCCAGCAGCGCTTTTGTGGCAAATTTGCTGTTGACAATGGCTGACACACTGCCATTGCACAGCACGAGAATGCGGTCGCAAAGCGACAAAAGCACATCCAGATCCTCGCCAATAAACAGCACGCCTACGCCCTTGCTTTTTTGTTCGTTGAGCAGGTTATAGATGGTCATGGAAGAGTTGATATCCAGACCGCGTACGGGATAGGCGGTGATCAGCACGCGAGGGTTGGCATTGAGCTCACGCCCCAGCAGCACCTTCTGCACATTTCCGCCCGATAGCTTGCGCACTTGCGTGGAAATGGAGGGGGTGGAAATATCCAGCTGCTTTATCATCTGCGCTGCCAAATTCTTTGCGCCGCGTCGACGTAGCAGGAAACCTTTCTGATCACGATAGGTCTTGAGCAGCAGATTGTCATAGAGGCTCAGACCGCCAGCCAATCCCATTCCCAGACGATCTTCGGGAATAAAGGACATGCTGATGCCGCGGTTGATGATTTCGCGCGGGGTCAGGCCGTCAATGCGTTTGTTCTGCATCAGGATGGAGCCGCCGGCGATGGGGTGAAGCCCGGCGATTGCTTCGCACAGCTCCTTCTGACCGCTGCCGGCAATGCCCGCGACGCCGAGAATCTCGCCTGCGTTCAGGGTGAAGCTTACATCCTTGAGCGCCTGCGAGCCATCCGCACGGAAAACGTTGAGCGCGTGTACGTCCAGCAGTTCGCTGCCTACGCTGGTTTCGGCGCGTTGAATGTTCAGGTCTACCGCATGGCCTACCATCAGGGAGGTCAAGGCGTATTCATCGGT
>CAMGDO010000202.1 GCA_946042585.1 uncultured Clostridia bacterium | reverse complement strand
ACGCCCAACAGCCGCGCCGGAATGACCCGCGTTTCGTTGAGCACCATCACGTCGCCCGGGCGCAGATATTCCAGAATATCGCGGAATATCCGATCCTCGCGCTGCGCATTCTCCCGGTTGCATACCATCATCCGGCTGGAGTCGCGAGGCTCCACGGGCGTCTGAGCGATCAGGGTTTCGGGAAGATTATAATTAAAATCACTTGTTTTCATATTATCTATACTTCTTTTAATATTATTTATACCGTAGTATATAATATCTGTTCTCAGTTTTGTTCAAGCATACTGGTTTGCTCTGCATTCTGCTCCGAAACATCTGGCTTTATGCGATGCAGATGCTCATAGGCAGCCGCCGTGCAAACGCGTCCACGCGGCGTTCTCTGCAAAAAGCCCAGCTGCAGCAGATAGGGTTCATATACATCCTCGATGGTGATGGCGTCCTCTCCGGTTGAAGCCGCAAGCGTGTCCAGCCCAACCGGCCCGCCGCCGAATTTGTCGATCATCGTAAGCAGCAGCGTTCTGTCAACACGATCGAGCCCCAGGTCGTCCACATCCAGCATATTCAGCCCCTCGCTGGCGATTTCCCGCGTGATGCATCCATCGCCGCGAACCTGCGCATAATCGCGCACACGTTTGAGCATCCGGTTGGCGATACGCGGCGTTCCGCGGCTGCGACGCGCGATTTCGAGAAGTCCGTCATATTCCGCCCTCACATTCAGGATGCGCGCACTGCGGCTGACAATCTGGCAAAGCTCCTCGGGCGAATACATTTCCAGGCGGAAAATAATACCAAAGCGGTCTCTCAGCGGAGCAGACAGCTGCCCGGCGCGCGTTGTCGCGCCCACCAGCGTAAACTTGGGCAGCGCAATGCGCATGGAACGCGCTGTTGGCCCCTTACCCGTCATCAGGTCAATCTCGTAATCCTCCATGGCGGAATACAATACTTCCTCCACCGCGTGCGACAGGCGATGGATTTCATCAATAAACAGCACGTCGCCCGGTTCCAGTTTCACCAGAATTGATGCAAGATCTCCCGCCCGGTCGATGGCAGGCCCCGAAGTAATCCTGATGTTCTGCCCCATTTCTGCCGCTACAATGCCCGCAAGACAGGTTTTCCCCAGCCCGGGCGGGCCATACAGCAGAATGTGGTCAAGCGCATCGTGCCTGCGAAGCGCCGCGTTGATATAGATCGACAGGCTGTCCTTCACTTTTTCCTGGCCGAAATACTCGCGCAAAGAGCGCGGACGCAGCGAGGTTTCAATATCCATATCATCGCTGGTGAACCCGCTGGCAATCAGGCGTTCCTCTTCCATATCAAACCTCCGACCTTATATCATTCCGCGCAGCGCAAGCCGCACCAGTTCGTCTGCCTTGTCGCTCTGATCGCGCACAGCGCCAAGCGCCTGCACAGCTTCACCATTGCTGTAGCCCAGAGCCTGCAACGCAAGCAGCGCTTCCGTATAGGCATCATTTCCGGAGGGGCGCGCAGCGCCAGCCGCATTCTCAGGCATTCCCTGCGCCTCATCGTCGCTGATTTTTTCCTTCAGTTCCAGCGCGATGCGCTGCGCTGTCTTTTTGCCAATCCCGGGAGCCCGGCACAGCTGCGTCGTGTCGCCCATCAGAATCGCCAGCGTCAGTTCGCGCAGCGACATGCTGCCCAGAATGCCGATTGCCGTGCGCGGGCCTACGCCGGACACACCCGTGAGCCGCAGAAACATCGCCCGCTCCTCGCGTGACTCAAAGCCAAAGAGATCCACGCCATCCTGCCGGATATTCAGATATGTATAGATCTTTGTCATCTCGCCGACATTAGGCGCGTTCAGCACCGTGTTCATGCTGCAAAGCAACTGATACCCAACGCCTCCTGCTTCAACGACCAGTTCATTGTGCCCTTTCTCGGCGACGATTCCCTGAATATATGCGTACATCGTTCATCCTCATTTCATGCGAAACTGCTCGCGCATCATGCCGGTATTGGCGTGCGTAATGGCTGCGGCTACGGCGTCCGCCGCATCATCGGGGCGAATGATTTTCTCCAGTCCCAGAATCATCCTGACCATTTCCTGTATCTGATGCTTGTCCGCCTTGCCATAGCCCACCACAGCCTGCTTGATCTGCATGGGGGTGTATTCGTACAGCTTGGTGGTATATTCCGCGCAGGTGCATACCGTCACGCCGCGCGCCGCCGAAACAGTCATGCCGGTCGTAATGTTTTTGGCGAAAAACAGCTCTTCAAAAGCAATCTGATCCGGCTGAAAGCGATTCAAAAGCGCTGTGATATCGCGCCGGATTGCGCAGAGCCGTTCCGGCGTTGTCAGATCCGGTGTTGTGATCACCGCCCCTGCTTCCACAAGCTTCAGCCTGCTTCCATTCGCCTCTATCACGCCATAGCCAAGCGTGGCCAGTCCCGGGTCAATTCCCAGTATCCGCATGCATTCCTCCGCGCACAGTAATACGATTATATAATAGAACAAGCGTGCGCATTTGTCAAACGCTACATCTTCTGCATAAGCAGCTTTTCCACATACCGTCTGGCAGCATCCGCCTGTGCCTGCAGTAGCGCTCCATCTGCCGGATGTTCGCCCATCAGCCCCATAAACTGGCTCACCTTGAGCCCCAGCGCTTCCTGAATATCCGCGTCGCTCCCCTCCGGGCTGACAAGATAATAGCACAGAAGAGAATCCTTCTGCCCGATTCTGTGCGCACGATCCTCTGCCTGTGAATGCACGGCAGGCGACCAGTCCAGCTCGCCAAACACAACGCAGGTGGCGCGCTGCAGGTTCAGTCCTGCCGCTGCCCGCAGCGAAATGCAGCAAAGAGACGTCATTTCTGTCATAAAGCGCTCGACTGCCGCTTCCTTTTGCATGGCGGTTTCCCGCCCGGTCACGAAAGAGGGCGAAAATGCGCCCAATTCTCTTTTATAGATGTCCATCACCGCATGATGATGGGCAAACAACAATACCTTTTCTCCGTTTTCAAGCAGCGCGCGCACGAACTGGCAGACAAAGGGCGCCTTGGCAATACCGGTTGCCTGCCGCTCTTCCAGCGAAATCTGATCCATCAGCAAGGCTCTGGCCGAAGCGCTCATGGTTCCGTCGCTGCGCAGAAGATGCAGCTTTTCCAGCACCTGCTGCATCAGCCTGCGATAGACGGCGTCGTCCGCGTCTATCTCCTGTACAAGGCGGCGCTTTTCGGGAAGCTCGGGCAGCACCTCGGCCTTGGTACGGCGCAGCATCAGCCCTTCGCGCCGCAGATGCTCACCCAGCAAATCCGGCTTTATTACGATGTTGTTGCCATAGCCATAGCACCATTCGCGCGTAAAGGACTCCCAGTCGCCGAGAAAATGATAATCGAGAATGTTTATCACATTCCAGATTTCTCCGCCCT
>CAMGDO010000201.1 GCA_946042585.1 uncultured Clostridia bacterium | reverse complement strand
GCGCAGGCCATCGGCGAGCCCGGCACGCAGCTGACCATGCGTACCTTCCATACCGGCGGCGTTGCGAGCGTTGCCGATATTACCCAGGGTCTGCCCCGCGTGGAAGAGCTGTTTGAAGCCCGCAAGCCCAAGCACGATGCGACGCTGGCCGAAATCAGCGGCCGCGTATCGCTGGGCGAAAACAAGAAAAAGCGCGAGCTGACCATCACCAACGAGGAAGACCCCAACGAAAAGAAGGTCTACCCGATCAACTACGGCATTCATATCAAGGTGAATGACGGCGATGTGGTGAAGGCTGGCGACGAGCTGACCGAAGGCTCCGTCAATCCCCATGACCTGCTGCGCATTCTGGGCGTGAAGGCCGTTCAGGAATACCTGCTCAAGGAAGTTCTGAACGTGTATCACAGCCAGGGCGGTGTTTCGATTTCCGATAAGCACATCGAAATCATTGTCCGCCAGATGCTGCGCAAGGTGCGTGTTGTGGACAGCGGCGACACCGATCTTCTGCCCGGCAGCTTTGTGGATATCTTCCGATTTGAAGAGGCCAATGAAAAGACCATTCTGGCGGGCGGCCGTCCGGCATATTCCAGCCGCGTGCTGCTGGGTATCACCAAGGCTTCTCTGGCGACGGAGAGCTTCCTGTCCGCTGCCTCCTTCCAGGAGACCACGCGCGTGCTGACCGAAGCCGCGATCAAGGGCAAGATCGATCCGCTGCTGGGTCTGAAGGAAAACGTCATCATCGGCAAGCTGATTCCCGCCGGTACGGGTCTGCGCCGCTACAAGAACATCGAACTGCAGGAAACCTATTGAGGCAATGATTGCCTGAAGTTTCCGGCATGAACAAAGCCCCCTTTCCGCATGCTATAACAGGTGCGAAAAGGGGGTATTTGTTTGACAACGGTGCTGTTTCTCATTCAGCTGGCGGTAACGCTGGTGGTAGGCATTTACTTCTATATGCAGCTGCGCAAGGAAAAGCAGGCGCAGCCGGGCGTGAGGCGTGAAGCCTCCAGAGAAATGGAAAATCTAAAGCACATGCGCCAGATCAGCCTGTCCGAGCCGCTCAGTGAGCATGTGCGTCCGCAGACCTTTGATGATATCATCGGTCAGCAGGAGGGCATCAAATCACTTAAGGCCATTCTGTGCGGCGCAAATCCGCAGCATGTCATCATCTATGGACCTCCGGGCATCGGAAAAACATGCGCTGCACGGTTGGTACTGGAGTATGCCAAAAGCAGCCCGGGGACGCCGTTTAAGCAAAACGCACCGTTCATTGAGATAGATGCAACCTGCGTGCGCTTTGACGAGCGTTCCATTGCGGATCCGCTCTTTGGCAGCGTGCATGACCCGATCTATCAGGGCGCGGGCAACCTGGGCATTCAGGGCATCCCGCAGCCGAAGCCCGGCGCTGTGACCAAGGCGCATGGCGGCGTGCTGTTTCTGGATGAGATTGGGGAACTCCATCCCATTCAGATGAACAAGCTGCTCAAGGTGCTGGAGGATCGCCGGGTGAATTTCGATTCGGCCTATTACAATCCGGATGATTCGGCTGTGCCGCGCTATATACACGATATTTTCCGAAACGGTATGCCGGCGGATTTTCGCCTGATCGGCGCGACGACGCGCAGCCCCGAGGAGCTGCCGCCCGCGCTGCGCTCAAGATGCATGGAGGTGTTTTTCCGCGCGCTTGAGCCTGATGAGGTGGCGCAGATTGCCGCCGGCGCTGCGATGCGCGCTGGGTATATGATGTCCAGGAGCACGGCTGCGCTGTGCGGTCAGTATGCTGCCTGCGGGCGCGATGCGGTGAACATGGTGCAGATGGCCGCAGGTCTGGCGCAGATGGAAAACCGTCTGGAGATTGACAGGGCGGATATGGAATGGGTGATTCATTCGGGACATTACGCGGCGCGTCCCGAGCAGCTGGCGGCACAGGAAAACCGTGTGGGCGCGGTGCACGGGCTGGCGGTATTTGGCAGCCATCAGGGCGCGGTGATGGACATCGAGGCGGTAGCCATGCCGGGACGGGGGCGCGTGGTGGTTACGGGCATTGTGGATGAGGAGGAGCTTGACGGGGGCATGCACACCATGCGCAGGCGCTCGACTGCGCGCGTGTCGGCAGACAATGTGGAAACGGTTCTGCGGCTGCTGGGCTATCTGCATCATGACCGCGACGTGCACATCAATTTCCCCGGCGGTGCGCCGGTGGATGGCCCCAGCGCAGGCGCTGCCATGGCGGTGGCAGCGGTGAGCGCTTTGACCGGCAGACCCGTGGACGGCAGCTGCGCGATTACCGGCGAAATCTCCGTGCAGGGGCAGATCAAGCCTGTGGGCGGCGTGCCGGAAAAGGTGGAGGCGGCGCGCCGGGCAGGGCTGATTCGGGTGTATGTGCCGCGGGAAAACATGCTGGAGAGATTCACCGAATGCGGAATCGAGGTGCAGATGATAGACACCCTGCCGCAGGCGCTGGAAAAAGCGCTGCTGCCCCGTGACATATCCGAAACGCAGGGGGAATCGCACGGCATGACGCTCTTGCCCCTGTCTGCCCGCAGTGCGGAAAGGTGATGCGGAAACTTGCATTGCGCGGCAATATCTGATAGAATATAAGTCAATTTTGAACTCAGGGAGGGCCGTATGGCAACGAAACGCAGATCCGCTTCCAAGACGCTGCAAATGCCGCTGATGCCGCTGCGGGGGCTGATGATATTTCCGCATATGGTGCTGAATTTTGATGTTGGCAGACCGCGCAGCGTGGCAGCGCTGGAGGCCGCCATGCTGGAGGGCCAGCATATTTTTCTGGTCGCGCAGAAGGATGGCGAGGTAGAAAAGCCCACGGTGGAGGATGTGTGCCGCGTGGGCACCATTGCTCTGGTCAAGCAGGTGCTCAATCTTCCCGGCGACAGCCTGCGCGTATTGGTGGAGGGGCAGAGCCGCGCCGTGCTCAAGGCCGTGGTGCAGGAGGATCCATACTGGATTGCCGATGTGACGGTGGTCGGGGAGCAGGTGGATGAGGACGACATAGCGCTTCAGGCGCTGGTGCGCACCACACAGGACTTTTTTGAGGAATATGCGCGCGCCAGCATGCGCGTGTCCCCCGAAACGCTCAAATCCGTGAAAGAGGTGGAAAAGCCCTCCCAGCTGGCGGATGTGATTGCCGCCAATGTGCTCACGCGGCTCGAGGATCGTCAGGCGATTCTGGAAGAGGTGAGCGTAAAGGCGCGGCTGGAAACGCTGTGCGCGATTCTGGTGCGCGAAACCGAGCTGGCAGGCGTTGAAAAGCAGGTGCAGGGGCGCATCAAAAAGCAGATCGAGAAAAATCAGAAGGATTATTACCTGCGCGAGCAGATCCGCGCCATTCAGGAAGAGCTGGGGGATAACGACGCGGCCGAGAACGATGAGC
>CAMGDO010000200.1 GCA_946042585.1 uncultured Clostridia bacterium | reverse complement strand
GTAGCTCAATTGGCAGAGCAGCTGATTTGTAATCAGCAGGTTGCGGGTTCAAGTCCCATCGCCAGCTCCATACATGGGTAGGTTCCCGAGTGGCCAAAGGGAGCAGACTGTAAATCTGCCGTCACAGACTTCGATGGTTCGAATCCATCCCTGCCCACCAAACAAAAGAGTCCCCGTGTGGGACTTTTTTGTTTGGTGATTTTAGATGGTGGATTCGAACGGAGCGGCAGTGAATGACAGCCCAGTGGGCTGTCAGAGCCGCGAAAAGCGCTTTTCTGACGATCAACAAAGAGGGCATACATCTGCCGGGATCGTTTTGCGGATTCAGGGTATCTTGCGCCCAGCTGCTTCTTCTGCTATACTGGCGCTGTGAGAATAAGCCTGCAATCAATCTGCGCCGGAGGGACATTCTATGGATTTTATGGAAATCGCCCGGATGCGGCAGTCCTGCCGCCATTATGACGAAGGACGGATGGTGGAAGAGGAAAAGCTGAACGCCATTCTGGAGTGCGTGCGCCTAGCGCCCTCGGCCTGCAACGGACAGCCCTATACGCTGACTGTCTGCCGCGGGCAGGCGGCGCGGGAGGTGGCTGATGCTACGGCCGGCATGGGCATGAATCGGTTTGCCGTGCAGGCGCCCGTGCTGATCGTTTTTTCTGAAGCGCCGTATGTGGCTTCCGCCGCGCTGGGTGCGCGCATCAAGGGAATTGACTACCGTTCCATTGATCTGGGCATTGCCGCGGCTTATCTGACAGCCGAGGCGACGGCGCAGGGGCTGAGCACCTGCATGCTGGGCTGGCTGGACGATGCGAAAATCCGCAGGATCATCCAGCTGGATATGCCCGTGCGTCTGGTGGTCACGCTGGGCTATGCGGCGGCGGATGACCCGCTGCGCCCGAAAAAACGCAAGCCTTTGGAAACGCTGGTGCGCCGGTGCGAAGGCGAGAATCTTTAACGGGCCATGCATAGACGGGGCAGGCCGGTGCAGTTGCACAAAAAAGAAATCTGTGCTATCATTATGCAAGTGAATAATGCCCATTTATTATATAAAGGAGATTATCAATATGAAGATTCTGTTTGTTGCCAGCGAATGCGTTCCGTTCATCAAGACCGGCGGCCTGGCGGATGTGGTGGGCGCGCTGGCGCCCGTGCTGGCAGCCAAGGGCCATGATGTGCGCGTGATGCTGCCCAAATACGGCATGATTGATGAAAGCTACCGCCGCGCCATGGCGCACAGGGTGGATTTTGAAGTGCAGATGGGCTGGCGCCGCCAGTATTGCGGCATTGAGGAATTGCATCAGGACGGCGTCACCTTCTACTTTGTGGACAATGAGTATTTCTTCCGCCGCAGCTATATCTACGGCATGGGCGGCGATGAACATGAGCGCTTCGGCTTCTTCTGCCGCGCTGTGCTCAATGCCCTGCCGCTCATCGACTTTAAGCCCGATGTGATTCATGCGCATGACTGGCAGGCCGGCATGGTGCCGGCGCTCCTGCGCATCCAGTATGACAGCGCTGCGTTCTATCATGATATCCGCACGGTGTTCACCATTCACAATCTTCAGTATCAGGGCATTTTCGGCATCGACCAGATCAAGGATATTCTGAGCCTGCCCGATCATGTGTTTACCAATGACAAGCTGGAATGCTATGGCTGCGCGAACTTCATGAAGGCTGCGCTGGTGTATGCCGACGAAATCACCACCGTCAGCCCCAGCTATGCCGAGGAGATTCAGACGGCCTATTACGGCGAGCGTCTGGATGGACTGCTGCGCGCGCGCAAGGCGTCGCTGTCGGGCGTGCTCAACGGCATTGATATGAAGACCTACGATCCCTCATTCGACCCGCTGATTGAGGCGAACTACACCGTCGACAACCTCAGCGGGCGCGCCCGGTGCAAGGCGGCGCTGCAGCGCCAGTTGAACCTGGAGGTGAACCCCGCCACGCCCATCATCGGCATGGTCAGCCGCCTGAGCAGCCAGAAGGGTCTGGATCTGATCGATCATGTGATCGGGCAGATCATGGAAGAGGATGTGCAGCTGGTGGTGCTGGGCATGGGCGAAAGCCGCTATGTCAATCTCTTCAGCTGGGCGGAGCAGCAGTATCCCGGCCGCGTGGCGGCGCGCTTCCAGATGGACAACCAGCTGGCGCACCGCATCTATGCCGGCGCGGATATTTTCCTGATGCCCTCGCAGTTTGAGCCCTGCGGGCTGTCTCAGATGATCGCGCTGCGCTACGGCTGCGTGCCCATCGTGCGTGAAACTGGTGGATTGCGCGACACCGTGCTGAGCTACAATCACTATAACAACGCCGGAAACGGCTTCACCTTCTTCAATTACAATGCCCACGACATGCTCTATACCATTCGCCGTGCGCTGCGCTATTATCGCCAGATGCCCGACGTATGGCATATGCTGCAGCAGCGCGGCATGACGGGCGATTACAGCTGGAACGTGTCGGCAGACACCTATCTGTCGCTGTATGCGTCCATCCTGCCAAAGGCTGACGCGCCGGCGGCGGAGCCTGAAAAGGCGGAAGCGCCTGCGATTGCGGCAGAAGAAGCGAAGGCGGCAGAGCCCGCGCCGGAGGTGAAAAAGCCCGCGCGCAAGCCCCGCGCCAGGAAGCCGGCGGCAGAAGCGGGCGCGGCGAAGCCGAAGGCTGCGCGCAAGCCCCGCGCACCCAAGACCGTTGATAACAAAAAACAATAATTTGTGGCTCGCCGCAGAAAATTCTGCGGCGGGCGCTTTTTTGCATGGAAAAGCCCGCCATGCGGCAGAATAAACCCTGCGAAAACGCATATTAACGCAGGCTTCTGCGAGCATGGAGGCGCGCATGGGTCAGTCTACGCGCAGGCACACGCATCTTGTATTCACTTTAAGGCAGGCGGAACGGCTTTTCTGCACGGCGGAGCGCAGCGACCTGCCGCCTGCCGCGCAATGGCTGCGCGATAATGCCCGCGCGCTGTATAACGCCGCGGGCGAGGTGCAGCGCGCCGCGCGCGTCACAAACAACCGCCGCTGGGCGCGTCTGCGCGCATTCTGCGACGGGCTGTGCCAGTCGCTTTCCGCGCCGCTGACGCAGGAAGAGCTCCTGCGCAATGTGCGAATCGCGCAGGAGGAAGCGCCCTTCACGGTGGAGGAGCTGTGCATGCTGCGCAGCGCCGTCACTCGCGCGCTGATGCTGCGCCTTGCGGAGCTTTTACCCGAGGTGTGCGCGCAATGCCGCGCCTATCGTGACGGCGAGACGCTGGCAGGGCAGCTGGCAACGGGCGGGGCGGTGCGCTGGCCAAAGGAGCCGCTTGCGCTGTTTCGCGCCATGGAGCTGTTGTCCCAGTCGGGCAATCACGACGCGGCGGCGGCGCTGGAGCACCATCTGCGCGCGGGCAACACCCAGCC
>CAMGDO010000199.1 GCA_946042585.1 uncultured Clostridia bacterium | reverse complement strand
TACACCTAAGCCTTCGTCGGCAGCGTCAGATGTGTATAAGAGACAGACTGCATGCCGCTCAGATAGCTGTGCGCGCCGGGCTGCGGCCGCGCCGTGAGCATCGCGTGCTTCATCAGATAGGCGATCAGCCAGGAAAGCAGAAACGCAGGCAGAAGAGCATACAAAGCGGCGCTTTGCAGCCGCTGCAGATAGGATGCCTGCGCAGGAGATGGCCTGGGCGAAGCATCGGTGAAGGGATGAGACAGCGCCTGTTCACAGCAGCTCAGAAAGGTGCGCATCGCGCCGGCATAGCGGCCTGCGCGCATGTCGCGTTCCATCGCGTCGTATATGCGCTCAATCGCCGCGTCGCTAAAGAGCGCAATACCCGCGCCTGTGGTGACGCAGGTGTACTGGCGCTGATCCATGGCGATCACCAGAATGATGTTGTCCGTGCGGAACTGGTTGTAATCCACCAGATCGGCGGCGTACATGCGCAGCTCCATGCCGCGGGAATCATTGGTGGTGGCGATGATCACATCCAGCCCGTAGGCCTGAGACAGCCTGTCGCAGGCGGATACAAGCTCCTTTTGCTCGGAGGCGGTGAGCAGCCCGGCGTTGTCGCCCAGACGAGAGGGCGCAGCCAGCGCGGTGCACAGGAGAACAAGCAGCGCGGTCAGCAGCGCGCCAAAGCGAAGTGCCTTTTTCATAAGATAGAGCGCTCTCCTTTACAGAAAGAATGCCGTAATCAACGCGGCGGCGACCCAGAGCGCGGCGAAGCCGCCCCATTTGAACAGGCGGTATTTTCGCTTGTCCACGGGCAGCTCGCCCACCAGACGGCCCGATTGCCCATTGACGGCAAAGGGAAAGACCTGCGTGCCATAGCGCACATTCAAGAGCCACACCGGCAGCAGCACATAGCGCACGCGCCCCTGCTGCAGGCGCACGCTCTGCGCCGTATCCGCTACGGTGGCGTAGCCTGTCACCGTGTCGCGCAGCGCCCTGAGGGCGGAGGTGGTGATGCGGTCGTTTGCGCGCGGCGCGCAGTCCTCCACGCTCTGATCGCGGCAGTCCGCCTGAAAGCCCGCCAGAAAACCGGCGTTGAAATCGCGGCAGTCCGCATAGTCAAAGGGCTCGATGGCTTCTGTCAGCGTGTTGTCCACGCGGCGGCAGGCGTCCACCGGCACGCGTTCAAACTGCACGCGTCCGCAGCGCTCCACACAGTAGTGCAGCGTATCGGTATGCTGCCAGTCGCCGCGGCGATAGGTGCGCACGCGCGTGGCGTGGTAGGTGGCGCGGGCGTCCGCTTCGCAGTCAAACAGATAATACGGCACATACAGGCCGGTCACGTCCTCCACGCGGCAGCTGCGGCGAAAATCGTCGGGCAGCAAAGGCTTATGGTGAAAGTGCGCGCGCAGAAGGCTTTCGGCGGTCTTGCGCGTCACCGCAAAGGGAATGACCGCATCCGGGCGCAGCGCTCCCGAGACCTTTTCGGTCAGCAATGCGCTGTTTCCGCAGTAGGCACAGCGGGTGGCGGCGGTGCTTTCGGCGGTGAACAGCGCCGCTCCGCAGGAGGGACAGACAAGCTCATGCAGCGCGCTCTGCTCCTCCTCGCTGAAGGTCTGCCCGTCGGCAAACGGCTGCCAGTCCAGCTGCGAGACGGTGGCATCCTCTTCCAGAATGCTGCTGAACTCCTCCATCGTTTCGACGGAGAAATCCTGATTGCAGTGCGCGCAGTGCATTGCGTCCGTCTGCCAGACAAGCGGCGCGTCACACTGGGGGCATTGATAGGTTTTTACCGGCATAGCGTTCCCTCCCTGACGCTTTTAGGAATACCATAATCGCCGCGCCTTGTCAACACCGGGGGAACGCAAGAAAATTTTCCGAAAACGGGAAGAAAAGGCAGTTTTGCTTCGTTTTATCAGAGAAAGGGTGTATCAGCAAAAGGCTGTTACAATTGCCGGATTATTTCATTGTTTTGTAGCATAATCGTCGGATTTGTTTCCAGCCTCTTTGTTGCATCGCCCGGATGCTGTGTCATATAATATAGAAGGAGAGCATCCGCCAATCGCGGAGCAACAAAAATCAGATGAGGAA
The DNA here is from genome assembly GCA_946042585.1 of uncultured Clostridia bacterium. Classification (GTDB taxonomy): domain Bacteria; phylum Bacillota; class Clostridia; order Christensenellales; family Aristaeellaceae; genus SFMI01. The sequence continues at coordinate 1,331 of CAMGDO010000199.1, read as the reverse complement.
TGAAGCCATGAAAAACAGCATTTTTAGACGATTGGTTTCCCTGACGTTGACGCTGGCGCTGCTGCTGACAGCCATGATGCCCGCGGCGCTGGCTGATTCGCTGGCGCTGCGCGTATGGTGCAACAACATCCGCGTATCCACCGGCGTGGACGGGTTGCCCACCGGTCTGATGTTCAACATCGGCGCGCAGTTTGGCACCGAAAGCTACACATACACCTATGCGCTCACCGGCCCCGCCGCCAAGAGCGGCTCCGCGTCTGCGGGCGTCAACAATATCATCGGCGATTTTGCGCCGGGCGCGTATTCCCTGAATGTTTCCGTTAAGGATGCGGCAGGCGCCACGGCCTCCACCACCGTCACCTTCACCTATGTGGTGTCGGATGATCACAAAGGCAGCGTGAACAACGTGAGCGGCGCCACGGGCGTGGTGGAAATCCCCGAGGTCAAGGTGGAAAAAATCACCCTGACGCCCGAATCCATGAGCCTGCGCGTGGGCGCACAGGGGCAGTTCACCCCCACCATCGCGCCGGAAAATGCCGATAACCGCACGGTTCAGTTTGAGAGCAGCAGCCCGGGCATCGCGTCGGTGGACGGCACCGGCCTTGTGACCGCGCTGCAGGCGGGCACCGCCCTGATTACCTGCCGGGCCAAGGATGGCAGCGGCGTGGTCGCCACCGCCAGCGTCACCGTGGTGCAGACCGTCACGGGGATCAGCATGACGCCTGCCGCCATGACGATGGCTGTGCAGGATACCAAACAGCTGAATGTGACGGTGTCCCCGGATAACGCCGCCAACAAGAAAGTGAGCTATTCCTCCAGCAACCCGGCGGTTGCTTCCGTGTCCTCCTCGGGCCTTGTCATGGCTGTATCGCAGGGCGTGGCCACCATCACCGTCACCAGCGAGGATGACAGCAATAAGAAAGCCACCTGCGTTGTGACTGTGGGCGTGCCTGTCAGTTCCATCACCCTGGCGCTGAAGGCCTGCACGCTGGATACGGGCGCCTCCACCACCCTGCTTGCGTCTGTGCTGCCCGCCGATGCCACCAATCCCGCGCTGCTCTGGTCGTCCTCTGACACCGATGTGGCTACCGTCACCTCCAAGGGCGTGATCAGCGCCTGGAAGGCCGGCACCGCCGTCATCACCGTGAAGGCAGCGGACGGCAACGGTGCAAGCGCCACCTGCACCGTGACTGTAACGGTGACTTGATCCATCGGCGTTTCCTCCGTGCCGTCATAGGTGCCATCGGTCACTACGGACAGGTGATCAACGGGGCGATTGTCGGTCAGGGAATATGTTTTTGCAATTGAGTATGAAGCAGCATGGTGCCGGC
>CAMGDO010000198.1 GCA_946042585.1 uncultured Clostridia bacterium | reverse complement strand
CTACACCTAAGCCTTCGTCGGCAGCGTCAGATGTGTATAAGAGACAGCCACGCGGATGGGCCGACCGCAGCAATACTGCACCACGCCCGCGCAATGCCGCGCATGCTGGAACGCAGGCGAATATGCCGTATGCGGGCAGATTGCCGAGGGCGGCAAATTCCGCGCGCCCGATTCAACGCTTCTGGATATGCTCCTTCGGGAAGCGCAGGCTGTGGTGATTGAAGCGGACGGCGCGCGCCGTCTGCCCTGCAAGGCGCCCGCCGCACATGAGCCCGTGATTCTGCCGCAGACGGACATCGTCATTGGCGTGATGGGGCTGGACGCGCTGGGCGAAAGGGTGGATACGGTATGCCTGCGCACGGACCGGGTGATGGCGCTGCTGGGCTGCGACGGAGCGCACCGCCTGACCCCCGATGATATGGCGCAGCTGCTCCTGTCCTCTCAGGGAGCGCGCAAGGGCGTGGAAACGCGCTCGTTTTATGTCGCCCTCAATAAATGCGATAACGTTGCTCGGCGCGCAGGCGGCGAGGCGGTGCTGCGCGCGCTGCACAGCCGCGGCTTCAGCCAGGGCGTGCTCCTGGGCGGCATGCGCCGAAGCGAAGCATACGAATACAGCCGCCAGGAGGCGCGCTCATAATCCTTACGTGGGAGGCACCGCATGCAGAACACGGTGATCTGGTATATTCACGGCAAGGGCGGCAGCGCCGAAGAAGCAAATCGCCTGCGCCCGCTCTTTGACAGCTGCGCCGTACAGGGGCTTTCCTATCCGGGCGATGCGCCCTGGGAGGCGGTTCCCTGCATCCGCGCGCGCTATCAGGCGCTGCGCGGGCAGTACGGCGCAGTCGTGCTGATTGCCAACAGCATCGGCGCGTATTTTGCCATGCTCGCGCTTGAATCTTCGCCGCCGGAAAAAACGTTTCTGATTTCGCCTGTTGTGGATATGGAGCGCCTGATTGCCGATATGATGCGGCAGGACGGCGTGACGGAAAGCGAGCTGCAGCGCCGGGGCAGCATCCCCGCCTCCTGCGGTGAAATGCTGTCCTGGCGGTATCTATGCTATGCCCGCGAGCATCCCCTGCGCTGGCACGCGCCCACGCAGATTCTCTATGGCGAGCACGACGTGCTGACCGCGCCGGACACCATCAGTCACTTTGCCATGCGCGCGGGCGCACATCTCACGGTGATGCCGGGCGGCGAGCACTGGTTTCATACGCCTGAGCAGCTGGCGTTTCTTGATCGCTGGCTGGTGCGCGGCATGGAAAAAGGCTGAAAGAAAAGCGGGAAACCATCTGTTTCCCGCTTTTATTATTTTTTGTCCGATATGCCATTCTTTTCCAGATGCCGCACAATGGCCTCATAGCTGGTGCTGGAAATATCATGCTCGATGCGGCAGGCGTCCTCGCGCGCGTTTTTCTCATCCACGCCCAGCAGCATCAGGCACCGCATGAGCACCTTGTGCCGGTCATACGTGCGGCGGGCAATCTCCATGCCTGCGTCCGTCAGGGTAATGAAGTTGTCCTTGTCCATCTCAATATAGCCGTTTTCGCGCAGGCGCTTCATAGCCACGCTGACAGAAGGCTTGCTGACAGAAAGCCCCATCGCAATATCAATGGAGCGCACAAAGCCTCTTTCTTCGCTGAGCATCAGGATCATCTCCAGATAATCCTCAGCTGACCGGTAAATCTTCATGGTCTATTCTCCCTTTCCTGCTCCATAGTAGCATGCTGCGGCGTTTTTTTCAACACAAAAATCATCCCTTTGGGTGCTGGCAGGCCGGGAATCAGTTGTCAGCGTATGCAAAGCGCGGTATAATACATTGGATTCCATGCCTTCTCTCCTTCCACCCGAACATGATAGAAAGGAACTCACGACACATGGCCACCTGGATTGTCAGCGGCATTGTGGCGCTGTGCGCCATCGCTGCGATATGCAAAATGATCCGCGACAGAAAAAACGGCAAGGGCTGCTGCTCCTGCGGCGGCGACTGCTCCCGCTGCGGCAAATGCCGCTGAGCCCGTCCCTGTCCCCTGACCCTCCGGCGGCCTTCGCCGCCTTTTTTCGTGCGTTGACTTTGGCACCGCGTCATATTACAATGATATGGAAATTCCTGTTTTTTGTGGAGGACCCATGATCGATACAACCATTCGCACCTTTATCGCCACGGCATCGGCAGGTCTGGAAGGTGTGGTCAAGCGTGAGCTGATCCAGCTGGGCTTCCGCGACGCCCGGGCGGAGCTGGGCGGCGTGCGCTTCCGGACGGACTTTTCCGGCGCGTTCAGGGCCTGCATGTGGCTCAGCTGCGCTGACCGCGTGCTGCTGGTTGTGGCAGAGGGCCGGTGCGAAACCTTTGAAGAATTGTTTCAGCTGGTCAGAAATGCGCCCTGGGCGGAATTGATGCCCCGCGACGCGCGCATTCCCGTGTCCGGCCGCTGCGCGCGTTCCCGCCTGATGAGCGTGCGCGACTGTCAGGCCATCACCAAAAAGGCCATTGTGGATCACCTGCTGCAGGCATATCACGCCCGCACGCTGCCCGAAAGCGGCGCGCGCTTTCAGGTGGATGTGGCGCTGCACGGCGATATCGCCCGCGTAACGCTGGACGCCTGCGGCGATGCGCTGAACCGCCGCGGCTATCGCACGTTGAACGGCGAAGCGCCGCTGCGCGAAACGCTGGCCGCCGCGCTGGTGCGTCTGTCCGCCTGGCAGGGGGATACGCCGCTGCACGATCCCTGCTGCGGCACGGGCACGCTGCTGATTGAAGCAGCCTTCTATGCCGCCCACCGCGCGCCCGGCCTCATGCGGAGTTTTGATATGGAGCGCTGGCCCCATGTGGACGCCGCCGCGCTGGAGAATATCCGCAAGGATGCGCAAGCGCAGTATGATCCCGGGCGAATTCCGCCCATCTCAGGCAGCGACATCAGCCCTGAGGCGCTGAAGCTATGCCGCCATCATATCCGTCAGGCGGAACTGGAGGGAAAAATCCAGATCTGCCAGAAGGATCTGCGCGAGCTTTCTCTGACGCAGACGGGCGTATGCTTTCTGTGCAATCCTCCCTACGGCGAACGCCTGGGCGACCGGCGGCAGTGCGAAAGCCTGTATCGCGCGTTCCGTCCGCTGATGGCGCGCCACGATGGCTGCACGCTGCATGTCATCACCAGCCATCCGGGCTTTGAGCGGGTGTCGGGGCTGCGCGCGCAAAAGCGCACCCGGCTGTATAACGGGCGTCTGGAATGCGAATTTATGCGGTTTGTGTGATATTGATCGCCCTTTTTGGTTACCGTATGGGCCATTGACATCACATGACAATCGATGTAATATGAAATCAACAATTCGATCCGATCACGCATAATTCGTACAATCATCGCTTTGCATAAGGGCTGTCTCTTATACACATCTCCGAGCCCACGAGACGTAGAGGAAT
>CAMGDO010000197.1 GCA_946042585.1 uncultured Clostridia bacterium | reverse complement strand
CACCTAAGCCTTCGTCGGCAGCGTCAGATGTGTATAAGAGACAGAGGCAGGTGCGTCCGTCCTTGAGCGTGACGGTGCGGCTTTCGTATTCCATGTTCAGTCCTCCCTGGGCGTTTGATTATACATGGGGCCCAGCGGCGCATAGCGGCGGGCAATCCACTTGCAGATGCCGTCCAGACCGGGATAGATCATGCGCTCGGAAATGTTGATATAGTCCAGCTTGTCGCGGATTTCCAGCTTGGCCTTGTGGCTGATGATCAGACGCGTGAATGTCTCGCTTTCGGGCAGATCCAGCAGCGTGACGGCGGGATCGGACACGACGGAGAACAGCGCATACTGATTGACGATGCGGTTGGCAGAGGATGCGGGCTCGAAAAAGAGCGCAAAGGGACGGTCAGACAGCGCCTGCAGCGCGCTGAAATCGCTGGCGATATCCTCCAGCAGGTCGCGGGTGAAGATATGCCCCTGCTCTTCCTCCAGATGACGGCGAAGAACGTCGGGCAGACGGCGGTTGACCGAATCGATGTCCACACACCAGATGATACCGTCGCGGTCATAGGCGGATACATCCTCGGTGGCGAAGTGCGCGGCCACCAGCGGGGAATAGGTCCAGTCCAGCAGCCGCGTGGGCAGCCCGAATTGCTGCCCCATAGCAACGATCTCCCAAAAGGAGGTGCATTTCTGCAATTCGGCATAGCCGTATTTGGTGAAGGAGCGCAGAATCATGTTCTCCAGCTTCAGATTCTGCGGGCAGGAGCGGTTGAGCGAGGGGGTCAGCGCCCACTGCGCATCAGCCATGCCGCGATACACGCGGTTGTTGCGATAGCGCATAATGGAGGGATCCCACAGCCCTTCAAAGACCGTGTTCTGCAGGGCGTCCCAGCTTTCAATGAGTATGTCGCGCATGGAGCATCCTTTCTTGCGGCGAGATGCGCAGCCGCAGGCATGGTCGGAGCAAAGTATCTGCCGTCAGCGCGCCTGCCACACATCATGGGCGATCTGGCGCAGCACGGCAGCGGCATCAGGCTGCACCATTTCGGGTGTGATGAGCGCAAGCGGGCTTTCGTTCATCAGACAGGCATAGAATGTGCAGGCGGCCAGATAGGTTCCGTTGTGATTGGGATGGAAGTGATCATACACATACAGCGCAATGTCGGGGCGCGTATGGTAGCAAAGGCTGAAGGCGTCGCCCACCGGCACGCATATGGCGCCGTTTTCCCTGGCGGCCTGCATATAGGCATACTTTAGGCCATCGTGCATTTCGTCATAGGTAAGATTGGTGCCGCTCAGCTTTTCGGACTGATCCTCATACGCCCAGGTCTGAAAAAAGGCATGACCAGACCGCGCGGGGAATGCTGTGCACAGCTCTTTGGCGGCGGCAAGAAAATTCGCCCTGTCGCCCACGGGGTTAAAGGACTGATCCTGCCAGATGATCAAATCCCAGGGCTGGGTGGGGTATTCGCTGCGCAGCACCGCGCCCATCTCATCCTGTGCATCAGCATAGCGGCTCAGATACCAGCCGCCCTTGAAAACGCTGCCGACGGATATATCATGCCCGGCGGCGGCGCAGAGGCGCGCAAAGACGGCGGGCAGATCGTTATAATAGGTGAAGCTGTTACCGACAAACAGAATGTGTTTCATGGGAAAACCCTTTCTGCTGACAAAGCGTGATTTGCTGAGGACAGTATATCACAACCGCGCAGTTTTCTCAATGCATCCGCGCTTGACGGGGCTTTTTTGTTTTTATATAATGAAGAAGCGAGAAATAACCGATAACAGGAGGTTCATGCGATGAGCAATACGCCCACTCCCCATATCAGCTGCAAACCCGGTGATTTTGCCCGAACTGTTCTGATGCCCGGCGACCCCCTGCGCGCCGAGTTTATTGCCAATACCTTTCTGGAAGACGCAAGACTGGTCAACAACGTCCGCGGCATTCATGGCTATACCGGCTTTTACAAGGGCAAAGAAGTGTCTGTGATGGCGTCCGGTATGGGCATTCCGTCCATCGGCATCTATTCCTATGAGCTGTTCAATTTCTATGGCGTGGATAATATCATCCGCATTGGCTCCGCCGGTATGATTCAACAGGACCTGAAGCTGCGCAGCGTAGTGGCTGCCATGAGCGCATACTCCAATTCGGATTATGGCGCGCAGTTTGGTTTCCAGGGGAATCTGGCGCCGTGCGCTTCGTGGAAGCTTTTGAAGGCCGCCAGCGACAAGGCCGCTGAGCTGGGCGTGAATATGCCGGTGGGCCCGGTGTATTCCTCCGACTGCTTCTATGATGAATCCGCGCCGCTGGGCAAATTGCAGAAGCTGGGCGTGCTGTGCGTGGAGATGGAAAGCTACGCGCTGTATCTGAACGCTGCGCGCGCAGGCAAGCATGCGCTGGCGCTTTTGACCATTTCGGATAATCCCTTTACCGGCGAAGGGCTGGACAGCGAGCAGCGCCAGAACACCTTCACCCAGATGATGGAAATCGCGCTGGAGATCGCGTAAGATGCGTATTCTGGTGAGCGCGTGTCTTTTGGGACTGTGCTGCCGCTATGACGGCGGCAGCCGCGGCTGCGAAAAGGTGATGGCGCTGCGCGAGCGCCACGAATTGATTCCGGTATGCGGTGAACAGCTGGGCGGGCTGCCCACGCCCCGGCCTGCGTGCGAGCGCGCAGGCGGACGGGTGGTCAGCTGCGAAGGCGTAGACCGCACGGCGGAATATACGCTCGGCGCGCAGCAGGCGGCGCTTTTGTATGAAATACTGCACTGTGACTGCGCTCTGCTCAAGGCGCGCAGCCCCATGTGCGGCAGGGGACAAATCTACGACGGCACCTTTTCCGGAACGCTTTCGGAGGGAAACGGCGTGCTGGCACAGCTGCTGGAGGAACGCGGCGTGCGCGTATATACGGAAGACGAGCAGGAACTGCTTTGAAAGAACAGCACGGCAACCCGAAAAGCCGAATGATAACCAAATACGGAAATTTAGCGGCGTTCGCACAGGCTGCGGGCGCTGTTTTTGTACGCCTTGCAGGCTGGGAAAATCTCTGAAAAAACCGCAAAACGGGGCTTGACACAGTTTTTCCTCAAAAAATGAAAAAAGTGGCCTTGACATTGACTTTTTTGTGTGTTATTATCTATAATCGCACCAGTATTGGTAAGATACCGGTTTTCGGCCATTTTTGAAGTTCTTTTATGAAAAAAGAACAAAAAAAGAACAATCCGGATGGTCGAAAACGGGCTGCCGTTACGCGTTGCAACGAAGAAGGGGTGATTGCTTTTTATGGTGCACGAGGTTCAAATGGGGAAGCACAGCAAACGCATGAGCTTCTCGCGCATCGATGAAGTTCTGGACATGCCCAACCTGATTGAGGTGCAGAAAAACTCCTACCGCAAGTTCCTCAAGGAGGACTTGAAGGAGGTTCTGGCCGACGTATCCCCGAT
>CAMGDO010000196.1 GCA_946042585.1 uncultured Clostridia bacterium | reverse complement strand
CTTCCTGCTGGATGAAAACGGCAAGCCCATCATCGAGAAGATGTCCAAATCCCGCGGCAATGTGGTGAACCCCGACGACGTGGTGGATGAAATCGGCGCGGATGCCTTCCGTATGTACGAGATGTTCATGGGCGCGTTCGATCAGGCGATTCCGTGGAATACCACCGGCGCGCGCGGCTGCCGCAAGTTCATCGAGCGCGTGTGGCGTCTGCAGGAGATTCTCACCGACGACGAGGGCATGAGCGAGGATCTCAAGGCTTCCGTCCATACGACCATCAAGAAGGTGTCCGAGGACTTTGACAGCATGAAGTTCAACACCGCCATCGCGCAGATGATGACGCTGGTGAATGAGATCGTCAAAAAGGGTGCCGTCACCCGCGGCGAATACAGGGCGCTGCTGCTGATTCTCTCGCCCGTGGCGCCGCATGTGTGCGAGGAAATCTGGGAGCTGCAGGGCTTTGGCGCCCCCATCTACAAGCAGAAGTGGCCGGAGTATGACGAAGATGCCATGAAGAAGAACGAGGTGGAAATTGCCATTCAGATCAATGGCAAGATTCGCGGCCGTATCATGGTGCCCGCCGATCTCAAGCGCGAGGATGCGGATCAGCTGCGTGACAACGACGCCGTCAAGGCCGCCGTGGGCGACAAGCAGATTCTCAAGTTCATCTTCGTGCCCGGACGTCTGCTTAACATCGTGGTCAAGTAAGCGTTCCTATCTCACAGGGAGAGCAAAAACCCGGCTGGCGAATGCGCCAGCCGGGTTTTTGTGTGTTTGTCAGGAACCTGCCATGATGCTTTACCATTCCTGCATATACATTTTCAGATCCCAAAGAGCGGCATTTTTGCTCACTGAATAGTATTCAGCAATGAGGCCATCCGCTTTCAGCGCGGACATGTATTCTGCAGAGTCGCCCTGGAATTCCGCGCACAGTCCTGTGAGCTCATAGCTGGCAGGGGTATATTCGAAGCACAGTACGCTTCCTTCACTGAAATAGTATACCGCAATGCGGTCAGCATCTATCGGGGCGACATAGATCTTCTTTACTGAGGTAATTTGATCCAGATACATGGAATCGACCGTCTCGAAATATACGCCAATGAATACATCGCAGGCGACCAGCTCTGCCAGAAAGGTTTGTTCCGCTGAGGTTTCGCACCATTCTTCTACTGAAAAAGCAACGTCATACAGGGTGTAGGGCTCAACGACAAAGCCAGCCTCTTCCGCCCAGGCTGCACCCATGCAGCATGTCAGCGAAATGCAAAGCAGCAGGGCAAGTATTCTCTTCATAGGTCTCATCCTCCATTTTTTTTCATAAAACTCAATAATTGAGTAAATGTCAATACTCATTTTCTGAGTATGTTAAATAGACGAAAAGGTGAGTACGCATGGATTACCGTCAGCGTATGCGCGAGCTGCGCGAGGATCATGATCTGTCGCAGGCAGAAGTGGGAAAGCTGATTCAAAAATCCCAGCAGGGATACAGCCATATTGAAAACGGACGGGCTGAACTGAAAATCGAAGATCTGGTGGTGCTTTGCAGGTTTTATCAGGTGTCAGCGGACTATATGGTGGGATTATCCGAAAAAACAAGGTGACAGAATCAAAAAAATCCGGCTCATGCAGGCCGGATTTAGACTATTCTGCCAGAAACGCGTCAATGAGCTGCTTTGCTTCTTCCTGCGGCTGGCTGCGCATATCCAGCCAGTGAATGGCAGGGTCGCGGCGGAACCAGGTCATCTGCCGCTTGGCAAAGCGCTTGATGGCTTTGGACAGCTCCTCCAGCATGTATTCCGGGCCGGGGATGCACCCCAGCAGATACTGGCTGATGTAGCGGTATTCAAGCCCCAGCCGGTAGAGAAAATCCTCTGTCACGCCCGTGTCCAGCAGATGCTGCACCTCGTCGAGCATGCCCTCCTGCACGCGGCGGTCAAGGCGTTCGTCAATGCGCGCGCATAGCGTGGGGCGATCCCAGGTCACGCCGATTTTCAGCACGTCGTAGCGCGGCGATTTGGAGGCGGGCGCCGTGTCGCCGTCATGCAGCTTTTCCAGCGCGCGCATCACGCGGTTGCGGTTTTTGGGGTCAATCTGCGTGTCCGGCACGGTCTGCTGCAAAAGGGCATACAGCGTTTCGGTCGGCAGCTTTTCCAGCTCCCGGCGGTAGGCAAGATCAGGCTCAATATTGGACAGCACAAAGCCGTCGCATACCGCGTCCACATACAGCCCGGTGCCGCCCGCCAGAAAGGGGATGCGGCCGCGCGCATGGATGCTGTTGATGGCTTCGTAGGAGAGATGCTGGAAATCCGCCATGGTGAAGAACGCGCCGGGCGCGCAGACATCCAGCAGATGATGCGGCACACCCTGCATTTCTGCGGGCGTGATCTTGCCGCTGCCCAAATCCAGACCGCGGTATACCTGCCGTGAGTCAGCCGATACGATTTCGCCATGGTAATGCGCGGCCAGCGCCACGCTCAGGCTGCTTTTGCCCGATGCGTTGGTGCCGACGATCGCTATCAGCTTGGGCTTGTGCTCGTTCATAGATAATCCACCATCAGTTTGATAATCAGAATGGCCATGACCAGCAGCATCACATAGCGCACAAAGCGCGCGCCGCGTTTCATGGCGAGGGCAGAGCCGACATAGCCGCCCACCGCCGCGCACAGCATGGCGGGGAGGGAAAGGGCAAAGAGAATATTGCCGTTGATCAGATGCGAAACCAGCGCGCTGATATTGGACGCAAGGTTCACAATCTTGGCAGAGCCGGACGCGGTCACAGTGTCCAGCCCCACGATCCATGTGAAGCCCATGATCAGAAGCGTGCCGGTGCCGGGGCCGAAAAAGCCGTCATAGATGCCGCACCCAAGCCCCGTCAGCGCACACAGAAGCAGGCGCCTGGGGGTCATTTCCCTGCGATGGTCGGGCGCGTTGCGGCGCAAAAGCATCAGCAGGGCCATGAGCGGGATGATGCACAGCAGCATGATGCGCGTCACGTTTTCCGGCATCACGGACAGCAGCTGTGCGCCCAGGTATGCGCCCGGGATGGCAGCGCCGGCGGCGCACAGGGCGGGCAGCAGCAGCACCTTGCCGCCGCGCAGAAACCGGATGGCGGCGATGAGCGTGCCAAAGGATGCGGACAGCTTGTTGCTGCCCGAGGCCAGCGTGGGCGGCAGCCCCGCCACTATGTAGGCCGGAAGCGAAATCAGCCCGCCGCCGCCGGCAATGGCATCCACGCAGGAGGCGATGAACACCAGCGGCAGCACAATCAGATACATTTGCGCGGTGACTACCATCTGTATTCATCCTCTCCGCCGGGCACGGCCTTCTTCTCCAGCGATTCCTTGGCGTTTTCGATATCGCGGCTGATCCAGCCGGTAAAGGCGAGATTTTTCAGCCTGTCCCGGCTGACCACGGTGTTGGTGCCCAGACATGCCGTGCAGC
>CAMGDO010000195.1 GCA_946042585.1 uncultured Clostridia bacterium | reverse complement strand
TTGCGACGCAGCGCGGGCGGGCAAGACCGGCTTTATGCTGCTTACGCAAAAAACGGGTTTCCCCGCAGAGGGCGGATGGCGAGCGCTTCGCCTGTGCCTGCTCTGCGGGGCTTTTTGCGGCAAAAAGGCGAAGCGGGAGCCCAAATCGTGCCGGAATGCGCCGATGCCGGACAAAATGACGGGCGGTTTTTTTGCCATAAAACGCATTGACAAAGCAGGTGCAAATTGATACGCTATGCATTATGAAAGGTCAGCGGAAGCCGACTGAATACAGGAGGAATACAGATGCGGATTGCTGTACAGAATGCCCGGGTATGCGACCGGCTGGGCATAGACGAAGGCTTTCAGATGCTGCATGACACGGGGTTTGGCGGCACAGATTTCGGCCTGACTTTTTTGATGAAACGCAATGAAATGGAGCAGAATCTTCCCTGCGCCATGGATCAGCCGCTGGAGGCGCTGTATCAGATTCTTGAGCCCTACAAGAAAGCGGCGCAGAAGCATGGCGTTTTTATTTCCCAGACGCACGCGCTGTTTCCGACCTGGTGGCCGTATGGCAGGGACGCGCTGAATGAACGGCTGCTGGAGGCGCTCAAAAAGGATATTGCCCTGACAGCCTATATGGGCAGCCCGTATGTGATCATTCATCCCTTCTTCCACTTTGAAAACGGTCAGCGCATGTCGCCCGAGGAGGAATGGGCGCTGAACCGGGAGCGCTACAGCGCGCTGATTCCCACGCTGAAGGAGCACAAGGTGGTGTGCTGCCTGGAAAACATGTTTGTCGGCGGACCGGAAGGAATGCGCTATGCCGCCGTGTGCTCCGATTTCCGCGAGGCGGCGGAATGGATTGACCGACTCAATGACATCGCTGGCGAGGAATGCTTTGGCTTCTGTATGGATACGGGGCATTGCCACCTGACGGGGCAGAATATCCGCCGCGCGCTCAATCTGATCGGCAAGAGGCTGAAAACGCTGCACATTCACGATAACGATGGACATACCGACTGGCACATGGGCGCTTACATGGGCACAGCGGACTGGGAAGGCTTTATCGAAGGGCTTCGCGACATCCATTATCAGGGCGATCTGAGCTTTGAAACCTTCCATGTGCTGGATCGTTTCCCGCCGGAGATGATGGAAATCTGCCTGAGAATGATTGCTGAAACGGGCGCATATTTCAGAAACCGCGTGCAGGCGTAAAGGAGAATAGACGATGATTATTTCTATTCATGACGCACAAATGCTCAAGCGCTTTTCACTGGATGAGAGCTTTGCGCATCTTCGCGAGGCAGGGATTGAGGGCGTGCAGTATGGCATGGGGTATTATCTGATGCCCGCCGCTGCCGTGCGCGCCGGAGAGCCCAGCCGGATGGACGCTTCCCTGGATGAAATTATCGAGACGGTGCGCCCCTATAAGGAAGCTGCCGACCGCAACGGCGTGAAGATTTCCCAGGTGCATGCGCCCTTCCCCATGTGGCTGCCGGAATGCGATATTTCCGAGCGCATGATCGAAGTGATGAAGAAATCCATCGCGCTGGCGGAATATATGGGCACGAAGCATGTGGTCATTCATCCGGCGAGCGCGACGCAGTATGGCGCGTATGTGACGGCGGAGGAGGAGTGGGAATTGAACCGCGGGCTGTATACGCAGTTGATTCCCGCGCTGAAAAAGCACGGCATTACCGCTTTGCTGGAGAATATGTTCAACCGCGGGGTGGAGGGCATGCGCTTTGCCGCTGCCTGCTCTGATTTCAATGAGGCCGCGCGCTGGGTGGATGAATTGAACGCCATTGCGGGCGAAGAGTGCTTCGGCTTCTGCTTTGACACGGGGCATTGCTTTGAGGCGCGGCAGAATCTGTACCGCTCCATCAAGATCATGGGCACGCGAATCAAGGCGCTGCACCTGAATGACAACTACGGGCATATGGACGACCATCGCCTGCCCTATTGCGGAAATATTCAGTGGGAGGAGTGCCTGCACGCGCTGCGGGAGATTGGCTATCGCGGCGATCTGAACTTTGAAACGGGCAGCCTTCTGAGCAAATTCCCGCCGGAGCTGACGGACGAATGCCTGCGCCTGACGGGCGCTGTGGGCGCGTACTTCAAGAAACGGATTCTGGAAGACTAAAGAACAAACCGCGGGTGACAGGCGGAGCAGGGAGGAACAAGGGTATGAAAATTGCAGTGCAGACATCCAATGTGCTGGATCAAGTGGGTATAGACGAGGGCTTTGCGCTTTTGCACAAGGCGGGTTTTGAAGGGGTGGATTTCGGCATACCGCGCTGGTTCCCCGAGCTGTGCGCGCGCACGGATGAAGAAATGGCGATGCAGATCACGCTGGAGGAAGTGAAGGAGCGCGCGCAGATCTTCCGCACGGCGGCGGAAAAGCATGGGCTGGTTGTGTCGCAGACGCACGCGGTGTTTCCCTTCTGGAAGGAAGGGGATGAGGCGTACAATGCCTGCACCATGGAGCGGCTGCACAAGAGCATTGCGCTCACCGCTTTTCTGGGCTGCCGCTATTGCGTGATTCATCCGGCATTCCGCCCGCTGAATGCGGAAACCATGTCGGCGGAGGACGAATGGCAGCTCAACCGCAGCCTGTATACGCAGCTGATTCCCACCCTCAAGCAGTATGGCGTGGTGTGCTGCCTGGAGAATATGTTCTGCCGCGGGCCGGAGGGCATGCGCTTTGCCGCCGCATGCTCGGACTTTCATGAGGCGGCGCGGTGGGTGGATGAATTGAATGCCATTGCGGGCGAAGAATGCTTCGGCTTCTGCTTTGATACGGGGCATTGCCATCTGCTCAATATGAATATCCGCCGCGCGCTGAATCTGCTGGGCAAACGCCTGAAGGTGCTGCACATTCATGACAATGATGGCAGTACGGACTGGCATGTGGCGCCGTTTATGGGAACGCTGGACTGGGAAGGCTTCCTCAATGGCCTGCGCGATATTGACTATCAGGGCGATCTGTCGTTTGAAACCTTCCATGTGCTGGATCATTATCCGCCTGAGATGCGGGAGCAGGCGCTCTATATCGTGGCTGAAACCGGCAAGTATTTCCGGAATCGGCTGCAAAAATAACACAGAAAAAACCCCTGCGGCTGCGCTTTTCAGCAAGGCGTGCCGCAGGGGTTTTTGCTGCGTTTATTCGCTCAGGGTGCGCGTCAGATGGCACACGCGGTATTTCCTTTTCAGGGAGGTGAATGCCGTATGCGCGGCGGAGGGGCTGGAGAACACGCCAAAAACTGCGCTGCCCGAGCCGGTCATCTGCGCCGCGCGGGCGCCATGCTCACGAAGTGCCGTAATGGCCTCCCGAATGGCAGGGCGCAGCGCCACAGAGGTGCTTTGCAGCGTGTTTCCCATGCACTGGGCGAGCAGCGGCAGGTTGCCCTCTGCCAGCGCGCGGAGCACGCCATCATTCTCTGGCCGGCGCGTGA
>CAMGDO010000194.1 GCA_946042585.1 uncultured Clostridia bacterium | reverse complement strand
GAAAAGCTGGGGTTGGAATTCCGTCTGGTGATGAACGGCCAGCAGGTGCTGTGAGCGGAATAAAAAGGGAGGAAAGCGAATGAAACTGGATGGCGTTGGACTGTTCGTCGATGACATGGCGAAGATGGTGCGCTTTTATCGGGATGTGCTGGGATTTGAAATTGCGGAAGACGAAAATGCGGAAAACGTGTATCTTATCAAGGATGGAACGCTGTTTATGCTGTACAGGCGCTGCGATTTCGAGAAAATGACAAACAGGAAATATGAATACCTGAAGGGATTCAACGGGCATTTTGAGATGGCGCTGTATGTGGACACCTTTGAGGAGGTGGATGCGGAGTATGAGCGGGTATTGGCAGGGGGCGCACGGTCTGTGCTGGAGCCGACAACGGAGCCCTGGGGACAAAGAACCTGCTATATTGCCGATCCTGAAGGAAATCTGATTGAAATCGGATCATTCAACCGTCCTTTTTCGCGCTGAATGATGGAGCAAAAAAAGCATCCGCAGGCTGTGTGTCTGCGGATGCTTTTGCGATGCGTTATTTTTTCAGTCTCAGCTTTTCGACTGCTTCCTCGCGCATTTTGTATTTGAGGATTTTGCCGGCGGCATTCATGGGGAAGGCAGGGACGAAATCGATGTAGCGCGGAACCTTGTGACGCGCCATATGGGAGCGGATATACTCCTTCATTTCATCTGCGGTCATGCTTTCGCCCTCCTTGAGGATGATGCAGGCCATGATTTCCTCGCCATACTGTTCATCCGGCACGCCGATGACCTGCACGTCGCTGACCTTGGGGTGGGTATAGATGAACTCCTCGATTTCCTTGGGATAGATATTCTCGCCGCCGCGGATAATCATATCCTTAAGACGACCGGTGATGCGATAATTGCCTTCCGGGGTGCGGCAGGCCAGATCGCCGGTGTGCAGCCAGCCATCGGCGTCGATGGCATCCGCTGTGGCCTTGGGCATCTTGTAATAACCTTTCATGATGTTGTAGCCGCGGGCGACAAATTCGCCGTTCACACCATCGGGACAGTCGCGTCCGGTTTCGGGATCGACCACCTTGCATTCCACATTGGCAAAGGCAGAGCCGACGGTTTCGGTGCGCACTTCAAGAGAGTCATAATAGCTGCTCATGGTGCAGCCGGGGGAGGCTTCTGTCTGGCCATAGACTGAGACAATCTCCTTCATGTT
The DNA here is from genome assembly GCA_946042585.1 of uncultured Clostridia bacterium. GTDB lineage: Bacteria > Bacillota > Clostridia > Christensenellales > Aristaeellaceae > SFMI01. The sequence goes on along the minus strand of CAMGDO010000194.1, from coordinate 2,255 downwards.
CATGACCTCAGTCGCCTTGCGCATCAAATCGGCGGGGCAGTTGGAGCCTGCCATGATACCGATGCGCATATAGGAAAAATCGGTTTTGGCAAAGTCCTCATGCTGCATCATGGCAATGAACATGGTCGGCACGCCGTTGAAGGAGGTGATATGCTCATTGTGCACGCAGGCAAGCGCAGGCTTGGCAGAGAAATAGGGCAGAGGATACATGGTGACGCCATGCGTCATGGAGGCGGTCATGGAAAGCACCATACCGAAGCAATGGAACATGGGCACCTGAATCATCATGCGATCCGCTGTGGAGAGGTCCATGTGGTCGCCGATGTATTTGCCGTTGTTGACGACATTGTGATGGGTGAGCATGACGCCCTTGGGAAAGCCTGTGGTGCCTGAGGTATACTGCATGTTGCACACATCGTCCTTGTTGACGGCGGCAGCCATGCGGCGCACCTCTTCCACCGGCACCTGAATTGCGCGGGAGAGCGCTTCGTTCCATTCCAGACAGCCCTTCTGGCGATAGCCCACCGTGATGACATTGCGCAGGAAGGGCAGACGGCGCGCATGCAGCGGCATGCCGGGGCGCAGGGAAGCAAGCTCGGGGCAGAGCTCGGCGACAATGCTTCCATAGTGGCAGTCTTTCGCGCCCTCGGTCATAATCAGCGTGTGGGTGTCGGACTGGCGCAGCAGATATTCGACCTCGTGGATTTTATAGGCGGTGTTGACGGTGACCAGCACGGCGCCGAGCTTGACGGTGGCCCAGAAGGCGATATACCACTGCGGTACATTGGATGCCCACACCGCTACATGCGTGCCAGCCTTGACGCCCAGCGAGATGAGGGAACGGGCGAAGGTGTCCACATCGTCACGGAATTCTGCATAGGTGCGGGTATAATCGAGCGTGGTGTATTTGAAGGCATACTGATCGGGGAATTCCTCCACCATCCGGTCAAGCACCTCGGAAAAGGTCAGGTCAATCAGCTGATCCTTTTCCCATACATATTCGCCTGTATGCGCGCGGTTGAAATACAGCGTGCGGCGCTTGCGGGAGGGGTCGTCAAACTGCTTCATGTAATTGACGAACTGGGAGAAGATGATTTCCATATCATCCAGCTCCTCGCACCAGGCAGGATCCCAGGTGAGAGAGATGAAGCCGTCATAATTAACAGAACGAAGCGCCAGCATGATTTCGCCGATTGGCAGCTCGCCTTCGCCGGCCAGACGGAATTCCACGCCGTTTTCTGTGCGCGCGGCATCGCAGAAATGCACATGACGGACATAGGCGCCCAGATTGCGAATGATTTCTTCCGGCGATTCGCCGCCGTCAAAATAGGCGGCGGAGAGATTCCACAAAGCGCCCAGATGGTCGCAGGCAAACAGATCCAGCACATCGCGCAGCGCGGCGGTATTGCCAAAGAGCCCGGAGGTTTCAAGCAGCAGGCAGACGTTCTTTTCTTCGGCTGTGGGAAGTACGCGGCGAATCAGCGCGATGACATTCTCGATGGCCTTTTCAGGCTGCTGCGAGGCGGCCGCCTTGAGACGAATGCAGGGAATATGAAGATTGGACGCGATTTCCAGGCACTTCTCGATTTCCACCACGGCTTCGTCCGACGGCGCGTCGCTGCTCATATCGCACAGCGCGTCGATACAGGGCAGCTGCAGCTGCTTTTCATACAGGCGGCGCAATGTGGATGCGGCGGCATAATCATGGAAGGCGCCGTCCTTTTCGGTGAATAGGCGGCTGTGGATGTTATGCAGCTCAATGCCTTCAAAGCGCATTTCGGAGGCGATATCGCAGAACTCTTCGAAGGTGCTGTCATGCCAGCCTTTGGTGGAAAATGAAAGCTTCATCTGCTTATGCCTCCTCGTATACAATCTTGTTGACGGCGTTGATATAGGCGCGGATGCTGGCACCAATAATATCGGTGGAAATGCCGTTGCCTGAATACAGCTTGCCGCCGGCGCGAAGCTTGACCAGCGCGGAGCCCATGGCCTCCTTGCCTTCCGTGACGGCCTGAATCTGGAAATCATCCAGCTCATAATGATGACCGATGATCCGATCAATGGCCAGGAAAGCAGCGTCAATGGGGCCGTCGCCAAGGCATACGCCCTGCATGTTCTTTTCGTTCTTCATCAGCGTGATCTGCGCGCTGGCGGAGATGATATTGCCGTTGTTGATGACATAGCTGATGAGCTTGTAGGTGGCGGGCACCTGCAGCGCCACGCTGGCTACGATGGCGTCCAGCTCCTTGGCGCCT
>CAMGDO010000193.1 GCA_946042585.1 uncultured Clostridia bacterium | reverse complement strand
ATTCCTCTACGTCTCGTGGGCTCGGAGATGTGTATAAGAGACAGGTCTATAGAAAGAATGACTGAAAGCGGAGGCGAATGGTATGTCAGTTGGGGTGATTGTGCTGTCGGTGCTGGCTGTGCTGGTGCTGCTGGGAATGGGACAAAGGGTGCTTGACAGAATGCATTTGAGCGACCGCGCGGCGCTGGTGATCATTGTGTCCATGTTTGTGGGCGGACTCATTCCCGATATCGATCTGGGCATGGTGCGCGTCAATATCGGCGGCGCGCTGATTCCGCTGGGCGTATGCGTCTATCTGCTGACCACCGCAGATGAAAATGCCGAGCGCGTGCGCGGTCTGGTGGGCGCGCTGATTACGGGCGGGGCGATATACGCGCTGGGAAGGCTGATGCCAAGCGAGCCGGAGAATATCGTGCTTGACCCTGTCTATATCTGCGGCGTGGTGGGCGGCATTGTTGGCTATGTGCTGGGACGATCGCGTCGGGGCGCCTTTATCTGCGGCGTGGTGGGCGTGCTGCTTGCGGACATCATCAATTCCATTGTGCTGTGGGCGCAGGGCATTGCGCAGAAACTGACGCTGGGCGGAGCAGGCGTGTTTGATACGGCGGTGATCAGCGGCGTGATTGCCGTGCTTCTGGCGGAGCTGGTGGGGGAGACCCTGGAGCGTGTGGCGCGAGCCAACGGCGCTGCGCCGGATCGGGAGCGCGTGCATACGCCGTCGCCGCATGGAAAGGAGGACAAACAATGAAAAAGCTCCTGGCGGCTTTGCTGCTGGTCATGCTGCTGCCCTTTTCCGCGCAGGCGGAGGAGGAAGGGAATGCGGTATTTCTCATCTATGACGAGCAGGGCGTCTATGTGACGCATTATGTGGGCGAGCCTGCTGCGGGCGATGAGTATATCGCGCATGACAACAGCCATTATGTCATTCAGAGCGTGGATACTGCATCGCATACGGCGAGGGCGCAGCGCAAGGGCGTGTATAGAATGCCGGATGTAGAATGGCTGCACGATGAGAGCCTGGCGGTATCAGCCGGTATGCAGCGCGGCGCTGTGGCGATCTATTGCACCCACAGCGACGAAAGCTATGTGCCAACGGATGGAGAATCGAGCATTACGCCGCGCGGCACCATCTATGATGTTGCCGAAGCGCTCAAAAGCAATCTGGAAGCGCTGGGCGTTACCGTTCATTATGATAAAGCCACGCATCTGCCGCACGATTCAGGCGCTTACAAGCGCAGCCGCGCCACGGCGCAGGGGTTGATTGAAGATGGGGTGGACGCTGTTTTTGATATTCATCGCGACGGCATCGAGGATCCCGGTCAATATGAAACGACGATTGACGGCGAGGAAGCCAGCATGGTGCGCTTGCTGGTGGGACGGGCTAATCAGAATCAGGCGGAAAACAAGGCCTTTGCCGTGGAGCTCAAGGCGGTGGCGGATGAACTGTATCCCGAGCTGATCCGCGATATCTATATCGGCAAGGGAACGTATAATCAGGATTTGTCGCCCAATTCCGTCCTGCTGGAGTTTGGTACGCACACCATCGACAAGGAGCGCGCCACCAAAGCGACGGAATATATGGCGGAGACGATACAGAAAACGCTCTATGGCGGCGTATCCGGCGCAGCGCCTTCGGGTCGGGAAGGGAGCAGCGCGGCCAATTCAGGCGAGCGCAGCAAAAGCGCATGGGTGAGCGTAATCTGGATTGTAGGCATTGTGCTGGTGGGCGCGCTGGTGTTTGCCGTGGTGTCTACGGGCGGCCTCAGACCGGCTGTTGAGAAAATGGGCCGCGGCGTCAGTGAAATAACTGGTGGATTATTCGGCAAAAAGAACAAAAAATAAACAAAATTTGAAAAACTGATTGACAGATGGGCTGCACTGTCTTAAAATGGGAAAAATGTTTTGGGAGGTAGCAAGGATGCTGCAGGAAAAAGTGCGTGAAGGACTGACGTTTGATGATGTTCTGCTGGTTCCCCGCAAGAGTGAAGTGCTGCCCAGGGATGTTGATCTGTCGATTCAGTTGACCCCGAAAATCAAGCTGAATATTCCCGTGTTGTCAGCTGCCATGGACACGGTAACGGATTCCAAGATGGCGATTGCCATTGCCCGCGAAGGCGGCATTGGCGTGATCCACAAGAATATGACCATTGAAGAGCAAGCTGCGCATGTGGATCGCGTGAAGCGCAGCGAGCATGGCGTGATTACCGATCCCTTCTTCCTTTCGCCCACGCATCTGATTTCCGACGCCAAGCTGATGATGAGCAAATACCGTATCAGCGGTGTGCCGATTATCGAAGGCAAGCGTCTGGTGGGCATTCTGACCAACCGCGACCTCCGTTTTGAAAATGACGACAGCCGCCAGATCGGCGAAGTGATGACCAGGGAAAACCTGATCACCGCGCCTGTTGGCACTACGCTGGAGGAGGCCAAGGAAATCCTGGCCCGCCATCGCATTGAGAAGCTCCCGATTGTGGATGCAGATTATAATCTGAGCGGCCTGATCACCATCAAGGATATCGAAAAGGCGACCAAGTATCCCAACAGCGCGCGCGATGCGAACGGCCGACTGCTGTGCGCCGCCGCCGTGGGCATCAGCCGTGACACCATGGCGCGCATCCGCGCTCTTACGGACGCCAAGGTAGATATCATTTCCATCGACACCGCGCACGGCCACAGCATGGGCGTGCTGCACATGATCGAGGAAATCCGGCGCGAATTCCCCGACATCACGCTGTTTGCCGGCAATGTGGCCACCGCCGCCGCCACGCACGATCTGATTGCCGCGGGCGCGGATGTGGTGAAGGTCGGCATCGGCCCGGGCTCCATCTGCACCACCCGCGTGGTGGCCGGTATCGGCGTGCCGCAATTGACTGCCGTAGCGGACTGCGCCAACGAAGCGGATAAGCATGGCGTTCGCGTGATTGCGGACGGCGGCATCAAGTATTCCGGCGATATCCCCAAGGCGATTGCGGCGGGCGCTTCCGCCGTGATGCTGGGCAGCCTGCTGGCCGGCACGGAGGAAAGCCCCGGCGCGATGGAAATCTATCAGGGACGTTCCTTCAAGGTGTATCGCGGCATGGGTTCCATGGCTGCGATGGAGCAGGCGCATGGCAGCAGCGACCGTTATTTCCAGGAGGACGCCAAGAAGCTGGTGCCCGAAGGCGTGGAAGGCCGCGTGCCCTACAAGGGAGTGGCTGCGGATACCATCTTCCAGCTGATGGGCGGTCTGCGCGCCAGCATGGGCTACTGCGGCACCCCCACCATCGACACGCTGCGCAGGGAGGGCGAATTCATTCGCATCACCAATGCGGGTCTGCTCGAAAGCCATCCGCATGATATCTACATTACCCGTGAAGCGCCCAACTATTCCCGCGGTTCCAATCTTTGATCGCTTTCTCACGCCGTCCGGATGTGTGCCGGACGGCGTTTTCTTGTTTAAGCGCTTTAGCAAGAAAATAACCACCAGCAGAGCTGGTGGGATAGGA
>CAMGDO010000192.1 GCA_946042585.1 uncultured Clostridia bacterium | reverse complement strand
CTACACCTAAGCCTTCGTCGGCAGCGTCAGATGTGTATAAGAGACAGGACCGCGAAGCGGCGCTTGCAGATAGTTTGCCAGCCGTCCGCCGCGCACATAGGCGATCAGCACCGCAGCGCATAGCACCCATACCAGAATCATGCCAGTTCCCCGCCTTTCCGCCCGGAATTTATCGCGCTTTGGCAAGCTGCGATAGTCAGGACGCAATGCGGACGGGGAGCAGGGGCGTTACTGTTCGGCGTCCGCCTTTCCTTCCAGAAGCTCTGTGAAGATACGCACCAACTCCGGGTCAAACTGGGTGCCTGCGTTTTTGCGCAGAATCTCGATAGCCACTTCCTGCGGCATTCCCTTGCGATAGGGCCGGTCGCTGGTCATTGCGTCATATGCATCTGCCACGCTCAGAATGCGCGCGGACAGACCGGGTTCTTTTTCGTCCTTGCCCTGCGGATATCCGCTGCCGTCATAGCGGCGATGATGGTCATGGATCATTTCTTCCACATCCTGGGGAAGCTGCAGATCCTTGATGATCGCCACGCCGATGTTGGGATGGCGTTCCATTTCCTCGCGCTCTTCGTCTGTCAGTTCGGTGGGCTTGCGCAAAATCCGGTCATCCACGCCAATCTTGCCCAGATCGTGCAGCATGGCGCCTTCACGGATATGCTCAACCTGCTTTTCGCGCAGCCCCATCGCGCGCGCAATCTGCACGGCGTAATCGCATACGCGCATGGAGTGACCCTGCGTATACGGGTCCTTAGCTTCCATGGTGGATACCAGCACCTGAATCATGCGCATCTGCTGACTGCGGGAATTGAGATACAGCTTCCACGCGTAGCGCGCCAGCATCAGCGGCAGCAGCATCAGGAACACGAGCCATTCGCCGGAGGGGATGGTATACAGCATGGCCAGCAGCAGGCTGATGGGCATGGCGGCCAGCACATTGGGCGTCAGCCCGACAATCTGCATCACCGCTTCGCGCAGGCTGATTTGCCCGTTGAGGTAAAACAGCACCATCATCACCAGAGCATTCACGACGAAGGTGCCCACCGCGCAGATCACCGTGGGCAGAATCACATCGGGGAAATGCATATTGCCCGCCTGGATGCCCAGCGCATAGCCCAGCATGGCGGGAACAAGCACCGCAATGGTGACATTGGCAAAATTAAAAAGGGTTTTATAAAAAGGTGCGTTGTATATTGTATAGACTTTTCCGTCTCCGCCGCTGCGATCCACGGAAAAAAAGCTGGAGGCAACATACATGACGACCGCCATGGCCGGGCCGGAATACAGACAGATGGCGACGATGCTCAGAATGGAAACATCAATCACCTGATCGGCGCGCATATAGATCGGAAACGACCGGCACAGCGTGCATAGAATCAGCATGCTGACCACAACGCTCAGCTTTGAAAGCTGACCGCTGTGCCAAACCTGCCAGCAGCAGAAGGCAATGCCGAGCACACCAATGATGCTGACCAGAACTACATAGGCGACTGCACGCTTTTTCATTTGCATCCAGACTCCTTTGGAAAGGTAATAAGGAAATGTATGTGAAAACAGACCGCCGGCACGCTATGTGCGTTAGCGCCAGGTGATGAAAGCACCGGCAGAAAGGACCAGGGATACCAGAGCCGCCAGAGTGCTGAGGATCTTCGCCTTCTTCATTGATATAGCCCTCCTTGTTGAGGCTCTGTCCTCCGCTAAATGGACAGGCTATATCCGCTCCGCTAAGAAAGTGCGATAGGTCAAGCCGACGGTCTGTTTTCAGCCATGTAACAAAAAGCGGGAAAGCTTACAGCGATTGCAGGTACTTTCCCAGATTGCGGTTGACTGCGTCAAGCGTGGCGCGCACCACGCTTTGCATTTCCTGCACCAGACGGCAAGCCGAACCGGATAAAATGCAATTGTCTTCTGCTGTGCATTCCAGCAGCACGACCACCAGCGGCACGCCTGCGATGGTCACCTTCTGAACATCCAGCAGGCTGTATATGCCGGCATTGTCCACAATGCTGCCGATGGCATCCAGTGTGGCCTGGGCAATCATGCGCAGGCGATAGGTTTCCGCCTTGGCATTGGAATAGGCGGCTTCGCCGCAATAATGCGCGCCGTTGTATTCCAGCGTCACACGGACAACGCATTTCTCGTCATCCTCTTCATAGCCAATACCCTTGTACCGGATGCGCGCAGGCAATTTGGGCTGGGCAGACAAATCCAGCGCCATCTGGGCGATGGAGACGATCCGGTGATCGATCTGGATACCATAGGCGGCAAAGAGGGCGGACTGCACATCCCGCACAATCTGCTTGGCGTTGCGCGATGTGGTGGCAAGGATATGAATCTCTTCAATTTCTTCCATGCCCTGCGGCGCGTCGTCTGCCAGCTTGACGCCTGCAGCACTTACGCCGGGCAACTGGCACAGAAGCGTGCGAATCTCTTCTGTTGTCCACTGCTGACTTTTCTCATTCATACGCACTGCAAGCCCTCCTGCTTGTTCCAACTATGCTTATTATACTGTTCTTTTTGCGTAAAATCAACAAAAAACTGTATGAATCTGCAAGCTCCGCGCGTGAATTGCCGATGCAGGAAATTCTTTGCGCCGCTGGAAGAATCAACGGATATCCCTAAATCAAAACGCAGGAACGGACGCGGCTTTCCGCTGGAGGTGCAATGCAGGGGCCGTGTCTGAAAACAGGACAGATACGATGAACAGGTTGACAAAACAACAGAAATACTGACAAAATCTTGAAAAAATATGCCGAAAGGTATATGATAATAAGGTATATGATCATAATATAAATATCGTATCTGTCGGAAGCCGATAAGGATATTGCCGGAAAGAAGGAAATTGCAGCTATGGATGGAGCGGTTCTGGATACGTATATCAGTGTTTCGGTTCTAATTGCAATCATTGATGCGATTCTGGCGATCAAATCCTTTCAGAAGAATAAAAACACCGGTCTGTTTCTCGGGCTTGCCTGTCTGGGGGCTGCCGTGGTGGATATCAGCTATCTGGTCAGCATCATGAACGATGACTATCTGTTCATGTCCATCATGTCCAGCGTCTATTTTGTCACCATCGATCTGATGCTGCTGAGTCTGCTGGTGTTCACAGTGTATTTTACCAAAGGCAAGTTTACAAAAACAGGAAAACGACTGCTGATGCTGTGCGCTGCGTACACCGCGTTTGAAATTCTGGTCTTTTCCATCAATCCGTTTTATGAGATTGCCGTGCATTATGTCCGGCGGGACACCCTGGTTGCCAAGTACAGCTATCAGATGGAGACGCTCTATGTGATGCACTTGATTTTTACCTATACGCTGGTGTCCACAGTCGTGCTTCTGATGATTCGCAAAACGTGCCGGATTCCCCGCGAATACCGCGCGCAGTATCTCTTTGTGATTCTGGGTATTCTAACGATCGTGCTGGTCAACGCCGTGTTTCTGTTCTGGCCCGAAGAGAGCGTATACCTGTCTCTTATACACATCTCCGAGCCCACGAGACGTAGAGGAAT
>CAMGDO010000191.1 GCA_946042585.1 uncultured Clostridia bacterium | reverse complement strand
CCGGCATTGAAGGCGTCTATGTGCCTGATTTCTATCAGCCTTCCTATCATGACGATGGCACGCTGGCCGCCTTCGTCCCCACCGACGCATGCGCCAGCCCCGTCATTCGCAAGCGCATCGTCCGCAATCTCGATGCAGCAGAATATCCCGACGCCTTTGTCGTGCCCTATACCGAAGCCATCCACGACCGCGTGGTGCTGGAAATCATGCGCGGATGCACGCGCGGCTGCCGCTTCTGTCAGGCCGGCATGCTGTATCGCCCTGTGCGCGAGCGCAGCCTGGAAACGCTCCTGCGGCAGGCCGAAACGCTGGAAGCCAACACCGGCTATGAAGAAATGTCGCTGTCTTCCCTCTCCAGCGGCGACTATACGCAATTGACCGAGCTTGTCTGCGAGCTCACGCGGCGCTATCAGGACAAGCGTGTCAGCGTATCGCTGCCTTCCATGCGAATTGACAGCATCGTCAAGCCGTCTCTGGAAGAAGCGCAGAAGGTGCGCAAATCAGGCCTGACCCTCGCGCCCGAGGCAGGCACGCAGCGCCTGCGCGATGTGATCAACAAAGGCGTTACCGAAGATGATCTGATCCGCTCTGTCACCGACGCCTTTGACAGCGGCTGGAGCACCGTCAAGCTGTACTTCATGATTGGTCTGCCCACCGAAACCGACGAGGATCTGCAGGGCATCGGCCAGCTCGCCCGTGACGTCATCAACGCCTATTTCACCATTCCCAAGGGCAAGCGCGCCAAGGGACTGCGCGTCACATGCTCCGCGTCCACCTTTGTGCCCAAGCCTTTCACGCCCTTCCAGTGGCAGGGGCAGGATACGCTGCCAGTGATTCGCGACAAGCAAGCCCGCCTGCGCGATATTCTGCATCAGGTCAAGGGCGTCAATTTCAACTATCACGAATCGGAGCTGAGCATGCTGGAGGCCTGCTTTGCCCGCGGCGACCGCCGCATGGGCGAGGTGCTTCTTGCCGCATGGAAAAACGGCTGCCGCATGGACGGATGGTCTGAGTTCCTCAATTATGAGGGCTGGATGAAAGCATTTGAAGAATGCGGCGTTGATCCCGCCTTCTATGCCAATCGTGACCGCGGCGAAGACGAATTGTTCCCCTGGGACTTTATCGACGCGGGCGTGACCCGTGCCTATCTGTGGCGCGAATGGCAGAAAGCGCTGCGCGGCGAAGTGACGCCCGACTGCCGCAAGGGCTGTCAGGGCTGCGGGCTGCAGCGCTTTGAGGGGGTGTGCCGCAAATGAAAATGTATGTCGTCTTTGAAAAAAAGCCGCGCCTGCGCCACATCGGGCATCTTGATCTGATGCGCGCCATGCAGCGCGCGCTGCGCCGCAGCGGTCTGCCGGTCTGCTTTTCCAAGGGCTTCAATCCGCACCTGCTTCTATCCTTTGCAGCGCCGCTGTCCGTCGGCATGGCCGGCTTGCGCGAAGTCATGGAGGTGCCGCTGTCCAGCCCCGTATCGGAAGCTGAATTCCTGCAAAAAATCAATCGTGCGCTGCCGCCCGAGCTTCCCTGCATAGGCGTTCGCGCGGTGGATGATCAGCATGCCGCGCCCATGGCGCTGCTTCAGGCTGCCACCTTTGAAATTGTCTTTGAAGAGCAGGCCGCGCCCATGCTTGCCGCCGTGCCGTCGCTCCTGCAAAAGCAGGAGATCATCTGCATCCGCAAAACCAAATCCGGCGAGAAGCCCTGCAACATCCGCCCGATGATCTATAATCTGGTGGTTGCGGATGAAAAGACGCTTCGCTGCACGCTGGCGCTGTGTGAAAGCGCAACGTGCAAGCCCGATCTGCTTCTTGAGGCGCTTGCCCGCGAAGCCGGGCTGGAAAGCAAGCCCCGCGTCATGATGACCCGCACGCAGCTGCTGGGCGACGCCTTTGCCCCGCTGGAATCCCTATGAGCATTCTGCTGGTGCAAAAGGACGCGCAGGGCGTTCGTGCCGCCGTCATGCAGGACGGTCATCTGTACGCCTATCGCGGCGCGCAGGGCGCCGCCGCCCTCCATGAGGAGCAGATTTTTCTGGGCGTTGCGGATCGCGCCATCAGGGGCGTAAACGCAGTATTCGTCAGGCTCCCGGGCGGTGAAACCGGTTTTCTGTCCACGCCTGCGGGAAAGAAGCCGCCCGCCTCGGGCGACCGCATCATCGTGCAGGTCAAGCGGCCTGCAAATAATGCAAAAAAGGCTTATCTCACGCAGGATATTGCTCTGCCCGCAGAGCATCTGGTGCTCCTGCCCTTCAGCCGGGCAGAAGCAGTATCCAGCCGGGTGGAAAACGCACAGGACAAGCAATCGCTGCGTGCGCTGTGCCATCGCCTGCGTCCGGAAAGCATGGGGCTTGTGGTGCGCTCGGCTGCCCTTAACGAAACCGAAAGCGCCCTGCAGGCTGAAGCATCTCGCCTGATGCAGCAATGGCAGTCCATCGCGCAGGCTGCCGCGCACACCTCCGCTCCCGCCCTTTTGTGGGATGGCGAGGACGCCGTCACATCGCTTGCACGCGAGGAAGGCGCCCGTCTTGAGTATGTGCTGACCAATGCGCCTGAGCTGGTACCCCCGTTTCTTTCCTGCCCTGTGCGCACAGCCGAAAATCCCTTTATGCTGCACACGGTCGAGCACAGGCTGGAGCGCTCCTGCCGCCGGACCGTGCTGATGAAGAGCGGCGCATCTCTGGTCATTGACCGGTGCGAAGCCATGACGGTGATTGACGTCAACAGCGGAAAATCCTCCGGCGGGCGCGATATCGCCGCCACCGCCGAACGGGTGAATCACGAAGCCGCCCGGGAGATTGCCCGGCTGCTGCGGCTGCTTGGCATCGGCGGCATCATCGTGGTGGATTTCATCGACATGGACAGCGAGGAAGCCCGTCAGCGGCTGATAGAGGAAATGCGCCAGCAGCTGAAAAACGATCCTGTGAAAACCGAAGTATACGGCATCACGGCGCTGGGGCTGATGGAAATCACCCGCCGCCGCGCGCAGACGCCGCTGGAATATCTGCGCGATACGCCCTGTCCGCACTGCGGCGGCACGGGCATTCTGAAGACAGATGAGGAGGATACCGCCGATGCGTGAAGATATTGTGCGCATTTCTCCGGAAGCGCTCAGCGCGCAGCAGGCCTATGCCCTGCGCGTACGGTGCCATCCAGATCGCCCCAAGACCTATTTTATCGTCACCTACGGCTGCCAGATGAACGCGCACGACAGCGAAACGCTGGCGGGCATGCTGGAGGAAATGGGCATGACCCCCGCCAGCGACCGCACACAGGCTGATTTTGTGCTGCACAATACCTGCTGTATCCGCGACAATGCCGAGCGTAAGGCACTGGGCAATGTCACCTGGCTCAAGGAGATCAAGAAAGAGCGCCCGGAGCTGCTCATCGGCGTATGCGGCTGCATGATCCAGCAGCCGGAAATGGCGCAGAAGCTCCTCAGTCAGTATCCCTTCATTGATGTCGCCTTTGGCACAGGCAATCTGTACCGGCTGCCCGAATATCCTGTCTCTTATACACATCTGACGCTGCCGACGAAGG
>CAMGDO010000190.1 GCA_946042585.1 uncultured Clostridia bacterium | reverse complement strand
CACGGTTGATATAGCCCTGCTCCTCCAGCGTAACCAGATCCCTGCGCAGCGTCGGCTCGCTGGCGTGCAGCAATTCTGCAAGGCGCTTCACAGTCATGGAATGATGCTTTTCCAGCAGGCCAAGGATCTGCTGATGACGTTCGAATGGAATCATTTTGATCACCTTTGAATGAATTTGGTCGTTTGGCAGCATAGATCAGAACATCAGGAACGATTTGACCGTTTTTGAACGGATTTGATAGATTGATTATACCGTGAAGCCTCATCAAAAGCAAGAAAAACAATTCGGAGAAACAATTCGTTCAGGCATTCATCCTTGAGCATCTTTTATCCGGGAGTCTCCCATGCCGGAATCCAAATCACAAAGAGGAGCCTTCTCCGCCTTTCCGGCAGCCGAAAGCTCCTCATGTCCGAAATGTACGCATGCAGCCCGCGCCGGGCATCGCCGCAAAAACGTCCCTGTTCGCCGGAAATCAGCGCTTATTCCAGCACGACGTCGTCCGCACGCAGCAGATCCCGCAGCGTTCCGATATCCACCTGTGCAGGCTCCGTATTCTCCGCAATGCACATGGCCGCAGCTGTACCCGCTGCCTGTCCCATGGCAAACACGGGCGGCATCACACGAATGGCAGCCAGCGCCTCACGATCCATGGAGGCGGCGCGCCCCGCCACCAGCAGGTTTTTCACCTTTGCAGGCAGCAGAATGCGATACGGCACGCCATACGCCGCGCCCTTTGCCGGCTGATAATTGACCGAATTTCCGCCGTGCATGTCAATGGAATTGCCTGCAATGAACACATCATCCTCAAAGTGCCGCGAATGCCTGAGGTCTTCGCCGGTCAGCACAAAATCGCCTTCGATGCGGCGCGTCTCGCGCTGACCCAGCACGGAAGCCGTCTGCACCAGCTCGATCTGCTCACAGCCCGGCACGATGCGGCGCAAGAGATCCATGATTTCGGGAATCTGCCTGCGTGCCGCCACGGTCGCCCGGGTGACCTCGAAAGGATCAAGACCGTTATGCATCTGCACGCGCGACATATTCACGCGGAAGGTGCCGTCGGGGCACTCGTATATGGCCACCTTGTTGCGCGGCACATGATAGCGCCCCTCTTCCATCTCCTGCATGATTTCCTTCTGGAAAAAGATGGATTCAGACCGGCCCGTTTCCGTGCGCAGCTTCTCCAATTTGGCCTTGTCTACCCCGCGGATGGTGAAAAACAGGCTGGACGGCTGCGTGAGCCCCGCATCGTCTCCGTACAGGAAAGGCGCGCCGCTTGCGGCAGCCACATCGCCGTCCCCCGTGCAGTCAATCACCTGACGCGCATCGATCTGAATCAGCCCCATCTTGGTGGCAAATACCGCGCCTGTGATAATATCGCCTGCTTCGTTCATCACCGCGCGCAGAAACAGCGCGCCGTACAACAGCTCCACGCCCGCTTCCTCACACAAATCCTCCGCCACAGCCTTGAAGCTCTCAGCCGAAAAGGAAGCGCAGTGATCGTGCCCTGGAATGCGATAGCCGCAATAACTGTCGCCGGCATGGCAGTCCTCGGGCGGAATCGCGCCCTTGCGGGCGGCCATACGGCGAACGAATTCATCGTAAATACCCTTGATCACCTGCCGTTCGCCGGCAGGATCATAGCACGTCATAAAGGGGCCGACCAACCCTGCCGTGCCCATGCCGCCCAGGCAACTGCCGGCTTCCGCCAGCAGCACTTTTGCGCCATGCCGCGCCGCGCATATGGCTGCAGCCAGACCGGCGCAGCCGCCGCCCACCACCAGAACATCCGTTTTGCGTGCCACAGTGACTTCAAATTCCATACAGCACCTCCATCATCCCTTTACGCCGGAAGAGGTAATGCTTTCGATGAAGAACTTCTGGCAGGAGAAAAACAGAATGAGCACCGGCAGAATGGCGCACACCGACATGGCCATGGTCAGATTGGTGGAAGGCACCTCCTGCGTGTAGTAATACTGGATACCCAGAGAGACGGTATACCATTTTTTGCTGGGCAAAAAGACCAGCGGATTGAAATAATCATTCCAGCAGGTGACGAAATTCATGATGACAAGCGATGCCACGGTGGGTTTCGTCAGAGGAAGAATGATCTGCATCAGCACGCGGAAGTGCCCTGCGCCATCCAGAAATGCAGACTCGCTCAGGGAGGCCGGGATGGTCATGAAGAACTGACGCAGCAGGAAGATGGAGGTCACCGAGAACAGACCCGGCAGAATCACTGCCCACAGGGTGTTGTAGATTTGAAGCTCCTTGAAGAGCAGGAAGCGCGGCACCACAGTGACCTGGCTGGGAATCATCATCACGCCGATGAAGAGACCAAACACAATGCCCTTGCCCTTGAACTCCAGGCGCGCGAAAGCATAGGCTGCCAGCAGAGAAACAAACAGCACGCCCAGATTCGTGAACACCACAATGAAAAGGGAATTGCGGTACATCTGCAGCAGCGGGACCTCACCGCTGTTCCAGATGGTGACATAGTTTTCCCAGCGGGGAGCGGTGGGAATCCATTTGAAAGGATACTTGAAGATATCGCCGTTGATCTGCAGGGAAGCGGAGATCATCCAAACCAGCGGCAGCACGAACATCAACCCGAGGAGGCCCACGATCACCGTGGTCACCAGACGGGAAATACGCTCATATTTTCTGGTTTTGCTTGCCATTTCTGCTCCACCCTCCCATCAATAATGCACCCATTTCTTCTGGCCGACGAACTGAACGACCGTGAAGAAGAGGATGATCAATACCAGAATCCATGCTTCCGCGCAGGCCTTGCCGAACTGCATGCTGGAGAACGCCGCGTTGTATACCTCCACCATGATGGAGGTGTTCCACTTCGCAGGGCTCTTCATGGACATGACGTTGACGGAGACAAACACCTTGAAGACGGCGATCATACGTACAATCAGCAGGTAGAAGGTGGTCTGCGAAACCATGGGGAAGGTAATGTGAATAAACTGTTTGGTCTTGCTGGCGCCATCGATTTCCGCCGCCTCATACAGGTCGCTGGATACATTCTGCAGTGCGCCCATATATATGATGATCAGATAGCCCAGACTGGTCCACACCAGCATGAACATGACCGGTATTTTGCACAAACTCTTGTCCGACATCCATTTGAGCATCACCGGTTCCCGACTGAACATCGACAGCAGGTTGTTCACCATGCCGTCATTGCGGAACCAGGTCGAGAACAGCGTGGCGATAGCCACTGCGTTAGCGATATAGGGAATGAAATAGAATAGCCGCAGCGTCTTGGCCATATAGACCTTGTTGTTCAGAAGGAACGCAAAGACCAGCGACAGGATGATGGAAACGGGAACGGTGGTAATGACATAAAGGAAGGTATTGCGGATAGCCGCCTTGAAGTTCAGATCCTTGAAGATATTGACATAGTTTTTGAAGCCATACCATTTCATGCCCTTGAGGCCGTTGGTAAACTTCCATTTGGTGAAGGATGCAAAGCCTGACATAAAGATGGGATATACGACCAGCACCAGGAAAATGATGATTGCCGGAGCC
>CAMGDO010000189.1 GCA_946042585.1 uncultured Clostridia bacterium | reverse complement strand
CCACCGAAGGGGTGGTGCGCGCGCCGTCGCCCGAAACGATCACCACGGGATCATTTCCCTCCATCACCGCCACGCAGCTGTTGGTTGTACCCAGATCTATGCCAATCACTTTGCTCATGCGTTATTTCCTCCCAGAAAGATACTGCAGGCTTTTCCTGCAGTTTCCAGTATACTGCAAAATTATGAAATCAATATGAACAGCAAAATAAGAAATCTCCTGACATTTGTTCACATTCCGTTGACAAATCTGTGGTATAATGTGCAGGTAGAATATCACAGGAGGGCTGCTTCCATGAGTTTCTGGGAAAAGTTCAAATCCGCTGTGTCCGGATGGATGTACGGCCGCTACGGGGTGGATGCATTTGGCCGCGCGCTGATGTACGCCAGCCTTGCGCTGCTCGTTGTGTTTTTCCTCACGGGCATTTCCCTGATATGGTATCTTTCTCTGGCAGGCTATGTGTGGACGATGGTGCGCATGTTCTCACGCAATGTCGAAAAGCGCGCACACGAAAACGCCGTATACCTCGAAAAGACACAAAAGGTGCGCACCGAGCTGCGCCAGGCGCGCGTGCGGTTTCAGAACCGCAAGCAATACAAGTATTTCAAGTGTCCCCACTGCAGGGTTCGCCTGCGTCTCACCCGCGGCTGCGGTGAAAAGACCATTACCTGCCGCAAATGCGGGCATACCTTCAATATGAAAGCATAAGAAACAGAAAGGAGAGGCATTCATCATGCAAAAAGATCCCACCTCGCGTTCGGGCAAGCTGGCTCGCTTTGCCTATTTCGCCGTTCTGATCAGCTTCATTCTCCCCATTGCGTTTCTGGTATTCCGCATCATTGCCTGGGATGAGGAAACCGCGCAGACGCTTTCCCGCACACGGGCAGACTATGTGCTGATGCTTGTTCAGTGCCTGCTGGGGGTCATCGTCATTCACCTGCCGACCATTTTCTCCCGCCGTTTCCAGTTTGAGCTGCCCGCCTCGCTGTATCTGATGTATATCATCTTCCTCTATTGCGCCATCTTCCTGGGCGAGGTAGGCTCCTTCTATTATCGCGTGCGCCACTGGGATGTATACCTGCACGCGTTCAGCTCGCTCATGTCCGGTATCTTCGGCTTTATGGTGGTGGCGCTGCTCAATCGAAGCGAGCAGTTCAGCGTGCAGCTGTCCCCCTTCTTTGTGGCGCTGTTCGCTTTCTGCTTTGCCATGACCATCGGCGCGGTATGGGAAATCTACGAGTACACCTTCGACGGCATTCTGGGGCTGAACATGCAGAAATTCATCACCGCCGAGGGCGAAGTGCTGGTGGGGCATGCGGCGCTGCGCGACACCATGAAGGACATCATCGTGGATGCCGTGGGCGCGCTGGTTGCTTCCATCGCCGGCTATCTCTCGCTGAAAAACAGGCGCGGCTGGGCCAGCGAAATCATCGCGCATTACAGCCAGAAGCACCATAAGAACTGACGCAGCATACAAAAAACCGGCAGAAATGCCGGTTTTTTTGTTTGAAGCGCTTTCTGCGTCAGGCGTAGGCGCGCACCTCGTATACGCGCGCATCCTCAAAACCGTTCGTGCCCAGCACGCGCAGTTCCACCTCATCGCACTGCGTTTTGTCAAAGTCCACAATGTTATGCCGCTGATAGTTGCCGCGAATCTGCCTGCATGCAACCGTCTCGCCGTTTCGCTTCAGCAGCACATCATAGTCGCGCACCAGCTCCCCGGGCACGCCCCGACCCTGCTCGGCGATGCGTACAGAGGACATGGTCAGCTTGATGCAGTGATTCAGATTGGGGTCAAAGGTCAGTCGCACCTGGCTGATTTCCTGCGGCGCCTTCCAGCTGAGCTTCAGCCATTCGCCGCCCTCCGCCATGCCGCAGGACTGCCAGCAGTTTTCACTCTCGCCAACCGTCCGCGACACGCCGTTGATCACATTCGTCGCCGCCTGCTTTTCGCTGCTGGCTGAAACCTCCGCCTGGCGTGCCAGATCCAGCGGATCCTCATTCCTGAAGCCGGGGATATAGCAGTCATCCTTGAGCAGCATCTGCTGAAGCTCCGTGATATGCTCCTTGACCTGGCTGGGCGTACAGCCGTATTTCTTGCACAGCGCCGCCGCCGTGCCCACGGCCTGCCCACCCACAGCACAGGTGCCCATCACGCGGCTGGACGCCATCGCCAGCTTGCTCGCGCCCATGGAGCGTCCGCTGATAAAGAGGTTGTCCATATCCTTTGCCACATAGGAGCGATACGGGATGGTATACAATCCCTTGAAGGCGAAGATGGTGCTGGGCATTTTGTCAAAGTCCAGCAGGCCGTGCGCCACATGATTGTCGCTTTCCCAGCCGCCATACGCCACGGCATCCTCAAACACGCGGTTGTCAATCAGGTCGCATTCGGTCAGCATGTATTCGCCTTCCATACGGCGGCTTTCGCGCACGCCGGGCAGCATGCCCACCCACTGCAGATCGTAATTAGCCGCGCCATGGTCGCCGCCGTTTTTGATATGATCCCACACGCCATACACGCACTTGATCAGTTCGTCGCGGATGTCCTCGTATTCCTCGATAATGTCCGCCTTTTCGCCCGTCAGCTCAATCCACCAGTAGCCATAATCCACGCAATAGGAATCCGTCACCAGGCTCTTTGTGGCTTCGTCCAGATTATTCAGCACCTCATCGGCTTCCTGCTCATCTGCCTGGCCGTCGGGCGAACGCAGATCGGCATGCTTGCGGTAGCGCAGCTGATGCTCTGTAAACTTGTAGGCGTCCCGGGGCGGCACAAATTCCACCGGCTCCCCGCGATCCACCGCCTTGAACAAAAGCGTGTTGCCCATGCGCTCCAGATTGGGCTGCTCGGGCGCGTGCGGCTCATGATACTCCGCTTTTCCTTCGCTGCCCAGACGGAAGGGCGCGCCCGCCATGAAGCCCAGCGTGCCGTTGCCCGTGCAGTCGCAGAAGACGGGCGCCGTCAGCGTCCAGTGAATTTCGGTGGTCAGCTGATAGCAGTGAATCGCGGTAATCCGCTTTCC
The DNA here is from genome assembly GCA_946042585.1 of uncultured Clostridia bacterium. Classification (GTDB taxonomy): domain Bacteria; phylum Bacillota; class Clostridia; order Christensenellales; family Aristaeellaceae; genus SFMI01. The sequence goes on along the minus strand of CAMGDO010000189.1, from coordinate 519 downwards.
CTGCGTATCAGCGTCATACATGGCAGTATTGAGAAACACCGTCAGGTTTTCCGTATCCATGACCGCGGAATGCAGCACGCGATCCCACACGGAGAAACTGTAGTAGTCATTCACGCGGCGGTTTTCCAGCAGAATCTCGCGCAGAATGCCCGTCTCCTCGGCGTTGGGCTTCATCATGTTGGACGAAGCGCCGCAGATATGCATGCGGATTTCGCTGCTGGCATTGCCGCCCAGCACCGGTCGATCCTGCACCAGCGCAGTTTTTGCGCCGTGGCGCGCAGCAGCGATGGCCGCGCAGATGCCCGTCATGCCGCCGCCCACGACAATTACGTCAAAGGCAGATTGTTTTTCCTTTTTGCGAAGTGCCATTCGTTTCTCCCCCCGTCTATTCAGTCGATTGTGAGTGCCTTATCTTATTTTTTGTGCGTATAGGCAAAGCCCGGAATGTCCGACAGCCCGCCGCGGGACATATTGTAGCGCCGGTCGCGCTCCGCCTGCCATTTCAGATATTTCAGCATC
>CAMGDO010000188.1 GCA_946042585.1 uncultured Clostridia bacterium | reverse complement strand
AGACAGAATGAATATGCGCGGCTTTCAGTTTCTGCCGGCCGACCTGTACAAAAGCGATGTGAGCAAATTCCGCATCGAGGGGCAGAACCTGCGCGTGCCCTTCACGGCCATCGGCGGTCTGGGAGAATCGGCGGCGCAGGGAATCGTGGATGCGCGCACTTCGCCGTTTTTGTCGGTGGAGGATCTGAAAAACCGTGCGAAGGTGTCCAGCGCCGTGCTCGAACTTCTGCGCGCATCAGGCGCGCTGGCGGGACTGAAGGATACCAATCAGGTGACGCTTACGGAACTGCTGGGTTATTCCGGCTTCTGAAATAAACAAGGAGGAGAAAGAGAATGATTAAGCTGTATGTGGAAGGCATGATGTGTCAGCATTGCGCAAAGCGTGTGGAAAAGGCGCTGGCGGCGATTGGCTGCGAGGTGACGGTTGATCTGGAGCAAAAGAGCGTGACGGTGCAAAAGGACGGGGGAAACACGGCGCAGGCGATCAGCGACGCGGTGACAAACGCCGGCTATGGCGTCAAATCGGTCGAAAACGTCCTCTAAGAACAAAAAACGCCTGAATCTTTGCCCGAAAAGCGCTTGTATTCCGTCGCGCCTTGTGTTATACTGCTAACGTAACCGGGTTTACAATGTGTCTTTTTGGAAAGAAGGGTTTAACGAAGAGTGGGAGCTGCAAGGGGAAGTGTGGACTGGCGAGGTGTTTTCGCGCGTCTGCATGGGGCCCCTTTGCGGTGTATGCCCGCTCTTTCCGCTTGTTAAGGAGAAATCATGGCGAAGAACGCAAAGAATCAGGCCGCAGAGGACGTGACGCGCATCGGCGAACAGCTGGCGCAATCGCAGGGATACGAGCTGGTGGAGGCCGCCTTTGAAAAGGAGAGCACGGGGATATACCTGCGCTTTTATCTGGACAAGGAGGGCGGCATTTCGCTGGATGACTGCGAGGTGTTTCACCGCGCTGTGCAGCCGAAGGTAGAGCGGTTCGATTATGATTTTCTGGAGGTCTGCTCGCCGGGAATCGACCGTCCCATCCGCAATCAGCGTGATGCCGACCGCTGCATGGGGCTGGAGATTGAGGTGCGTCTGTATAAGGCGCTGGAGGGCAAAAAGACCTTTACCGGGCTGTTTACCGGCTATGAAAACGGCGACATCACCATCCGGGATGGCGAAAACGAGCGCACTTTCCTGAAAAAAGACATTGCTGTCGCGCGCTGCGCGATTGATATGAACGAAGTAGAAAACGTGGATCTTTCCTGATCCTGAAAGGAAGAAAGAAATGGCGAATCATGCTGCGAACAATCGCCCCGATATTGTTGAAGCCATCAGCGCGCTGGCGCGGGAGCGCGATATCAGCGAAGATATGCTGATTACGACCGTGGAAGAAGCCTGCAAGGCGGCTTTCCGCCGCAGCGGTAGGCAGGGCGCGGGCGCGCCCATGAACCTGAGCGTGATTATCGCGCGCAAAAAGCCCGTGCAGGTGATTGCCCGCAAGACCGTGGTGGAAGAGGTCGAGGATGAAAATATCCAGATTTCGCTGGAGGAAGCGCACAGCATCCGTCCCGACTTCCAACTGGGGGATATTGTTGAAATCGACGTGACGCCCAGGGATTTTGGCCGCGTGGCAGCGCAGACCGCCAAGCAGGTGATCGTGCAGCGCATCCGGGAGGCCGAGCGCGGCAAGATTTATGACGAGTATGTCGAAAAGGAAAACGAGATTCTGACCGCCATCGTGCAGCGCGTGGAGGGCAAAAACGTATATGTCGAGCTGGGCCTGACCGAGGGCGTGATGGAGTCCAGCGAGTTCATGCCGGGCGAGGAATACCGCGTGAACGATCATATCAAGGTGTATGTGCTTCAGGTGCAGCGCACGCGCGGCGAGACGCAGCGCACGCCTCAGGTGTATGTCAGCCGCATCCATCCCGGCCTTGTCAAGCGTCTGTTTGAGATGGAAGTGCCCGAAATCGCCAACGGCATCGTGCAGATCAAATCCATTGCCCGCGAGGCAGGCAGCCGCACCAAGATGGCAGTGTATTCCAACGAAGTCATGATTGATCCGGTTGGCGCCTGCGTCGGCCCGCGCGGCAGCCGTGTGGAAAAGGTGATTTCCGAGCTGCGCAATGAAAAGATTGACATTATCAAGTGGTCGCCCGATCCGGCGGAGTTTGTGGCCAACGCGCTCAATCCCGCCCATGTGGTGAGCGTGTTCATTTCCGATGCCGAGAAAATCTGCCGCGTGATCGTGCCGGACAGCCAGCTGTCCCTGGCCATCGGCAAGGAAGGGCAGAATGCGCGTCTGGCTGCCAAGCTGACGGGCTGGAAGATCGATATCAAGTCCGAAAGCCAGTTCCAGGAGCATCTGCGCGAGCAGGGAATGACTGTGGAAGACGTGATGGGCGAGCCCGCTGTGCAGCAGGATGAAGGCTATGTCGGCGAATATGACCGGCAGGATCCCGGCTACGAGGAATAACTGCGGAGGGCAAGGATGAAGCCGAAGAAGATTCCCATGCGTATGTGCGTGGGATGCCGCGAGATGAAACCCAAGAAGGAATTGCTGCGCGTGGTGCGCTCGCCGGAAGGGGAAGTATCCTTTGATCTGACGGGGCGCAAGAGCGGACGCGGCGCATATGTGTGCGCAGATGAAGCGTGCCTTGCGCGCGCCATCAGGCAAAAACAGCTGGAGCGTGCGTTTTCCGCGCCGATTTCGGATGCGGTGCGCGAACAGCTCACGCAGCAGATCGCCAGCATTCCCAAGCCTGTCTCTGCGGAGGATAGCGATGCCTGATGAAAAAGCGCTGCGCGGGCTGCTGGGGCTGGCTCAGCGTGCCGGCAAGCTGCAGACGGGCGGGGATCTGACCCTTGCCGCCATTCGCAGCGGCAAAGCAGTGATTGCGCTGGCGGATGAAAGCGCCGGTGAAAACACGGTGAAGAAAATCAACGACGCATGCATATATTATCATGTGCCGCTGTATCATCTGGCGCCGGGGCTGCTGGGAAGCGCGTGCGGACGCGACGGCCGGATGATCGGCGCGTTGACGGATGCGGGATTTGCCGGCAGGGTACAAGCGCTTATGGCGGAAGAGGAATAACGCCTTTTCTGCATCACATAACAAAACGATGTTCTTCAAGTATAACGCGAAATGCGGGGGTGCAAGCGTCGAATGACCAAGGTTAAGCTGAAGGAAGCCACCAAAGAACTGAATCAAAAAGCGGGCGCGATTCTGGAGGAATCCGCGCGCGTCCGGCGTAATGCCGAGACGCTGCTGCAGTCGCTGCAGAAACAGCGCGCACAGATGCAGCGAGAAAAGGAAGAAGCCCAGAAGCGTCAGCAGGCTGAGCAGCACACCAAGGCATGGACGATGCCTGACGATGAGGTTGCGGAAAAGAACGCTGCCGCACCGGAAGTGAAGGCCGAAGCGCCTCAGGCGGAGCCTGCCAATGCCCCCGCCGCAGAAGAAAAGAAGCCTGAAGCGCCCGCTGCCGGAAAGCCCGCTGCAGAGGAGCAGTCTGCCGCGACTGTGCAGCCTGTCTCTTATACACATCTGACGCTG
>CAMGDO010000187.1 GCA_946042585.1 uncultured Clostridia bacterium | reverse complement strand
GATTAAGGGATACGCTTGCCATAAATAAAGTCCTCCTTTGAGTCTTTTCTTTTTCATGGATGTGCTGGCGCTCCAGCCTTCGATGCAAATATTATACGAAAAGTAAACCAAAAAAACCAGCCGCCAATTCAACAAATATTGTCTTGTACATTTGTGCATCTGGCTGAAACTTTTTCCAGCGCAGCCGCCCGGCATGCTCTTTCCCATCGCGCAAAAGCGGAGAAGGCTTTCATGCCTTCTCCGCCCGGTATGTGTTCATTCTGCGATCTTATGTATTGTCCTGATGCCGGTCCGCACGGCGGCGGCGCACCGTCTGCGAATTCTGCTGCGCAGGCGCGGATGCGCTCTGCTGCGTGCCCGTCATGGTGCTCTGCCGCGGCGTGGGCGGCGTATAGGGCGACTGCTGCTGCGTCTGCTGCGGCTGCGCATACTGCTGCGTGGGCCGCGCATAGGCGGAGGCGTTGTTTCTGGCTGCCTGCTGCGCTGCCTGCTGGCGGCGCTGTGCTGCCCGCTGCGCCGCACGGCGCTGATTCTTGCGGTGAATGGAGTAGATATACGCCCCGCCGCCGAAGGCGACTGCCGCTGCGCCAAGGCCCAGCCACAGCCAGCCGCCGCCGGAGCCCGATGCGTTGGGTTCAGGCGTGGTATAGGGTTCAAAATTCGTGGTGGGCAGAGGCGCCACCGTCGGCGTCACAGTCGGCGTCGCCGTGGGCAGCTGCTCCACGTTGGGCGTAGGTGTTGCGATGAGATTGCTGAAGGGCTCATACGAGGCCGTCGCCTGCGGATACTTCCAGATATAGCCCGCGTTGAAATCCTCGGGCGAGGTCAGCGTTCCGCTGCCGGTGCTTCCCGTGCCCGAACCGCTTGCCTCTTCCGAAGCCTCCTTGTATTCGTCGCTGGTGAGGAACTCAGTCAGTTCGCCCATACTCAGCACCTTGAAGTAATCGCCCATCACATAGCCTTCCGTGCCGGCCTGATTGATATGATACCAGGTCTTACCGTTCACTTCCTGCGTGCCCAGCACCAGCGCAAAGGCATAGCGGTTCATCATGCGGATATAGCCGTAATCCGTTCCCGCGCCGCTGCGCAGGCGCACATTATCGGTCGTCACATAGCCATAGCTGGACATGCTCTCCTGCGTGACGGGCGGCACAGTCGCCGTCGCCACAGGCGCGGGCGTAGCCGTTCGCAGCGTTTCCTCATAGGCTGCCTGCTCTTCGGCCGTCATCATCTGCAGCTGGTCGGCGCGCACATAGCCATAGATATTGCCAAAGCGCACCACTTCCCAGTAATGGCTGGAGCCGGACACATATTCCTGACCCATCACCCACACCACATCGCCTGCGGACAACACCTGGGCAATCTCCGCCATTTCATCGGCGTAGTTTCTGATCATCACGTTGCTGCCCCTGGACACGGCGTAGCCGGTATAGGGCGCGGGCACGGCCGTGGGCGTGGGGGTAGCGGTGGTCTGGGGCTTGAGCGCCGCCAGATAGGGCGCGGCTTCCTCGGGGGTAATACGCTGCACCACGCTGTCGGGCAGATAGCCCGCCGCGCCGGCGCCCAGCGCTTCGGCACTATGCCAGCACACGCCGTCGATGTACGCCTGACCCCACAGATACACCAGCGTGTTCGCCGGCAGGGTGGCCAGGGTCGTGTCGCTCACCGTCACACCGGTGCGCAGATCCACCTGACGGATGGTCAGCGCATAGCCGGAATACGGCGCGGGAGAAGGCGAGGGAGACAGCGTAGGCGTCGCCGTCGGCGCCTCCGTCACGGGGGGAAGTGTAGCCGTAGGCGTGGGCGTGGCAGGCGCCTGCGTCGGCACGGGCGTGCGCACGGGCATGGGCGACTGCAGCGTATTCTGATACGCATTCGATTCCGCCTGCGTCATCAGATCCACAAAGCTCGCCATCATGTAGCCATCCACGCCATCCAGATTGGCGCGATACCACTTTTCATTGCTGACCGTGATCGAATCATACACAAAGATCTTTGCATTGCGATTCGCCTGCGCGAGCACCTTGCCGCCCGGCTCCTGACGGAAACGCACGCTGGTGTTGTTCACCGTCGCCCAGCGGTCAATAGGCGCGCCATCCGGAATGGGCGTGGCGCTGGGGGCAGGGGTGTAGCCAAACAGCGCATTGACCTCCTCCTGCGTCAGCACGCGCACGCGGTTGTCGCGGATGAAGCCCACCTGCTCGCTGAAGGACACCACATACCACGTTTCATTGGCGCTGTTGATCACATAGCCTTCGATATGTCCCAGTTCCTTCTGCGTCACCGTGCGGATGATGGACTCATCCGACGCCGTGGAGGGCTCGGAACGGAAATTGATGGTGTCGCTCTTGGGATAGCAATAGCCATCCATGTCATAGATCGTGTAGGGGAACACCGTGGGCGCGGGCGTATCGGTGGGGACGGGCGCATAGACGAAGGTGACGCTTTCGGGGGTAAGCACGCCGTATTTGTCCATCGTCACAGTCACCATGTCGGCGCCCGACAGACGGTAGCCCGCCGCCAGATCCAGCGGCGCATAGGTATATACATCAATGGAGTTGCTGCCCACATGGCACACCGCCTGCTGCACCGAGGCCACATCCAGCCCCGATTCCGTGCGGTAATACACGTCAATGCTGCGTTCCAGATTGTCCACGGTGAACAGGAAGGTGACGCTCTGCGGGTCAGCCACGCCGTTGGGATCCACCGTGACAATCACGTTTGCATCGCTGGCCAGCGTATAGCCCTGCGGCACAAAGCCCATATTCACGCTCACCACGTTCTCCTGCCCCTCTAGGCAAGTTACCGTCGTGTCGGTATAGAAGGGCTTTTCGCCGATGGTGGTGCGGTAGTACACCGGCACCAGCGCCACCTTGGGCTCGGGCGTAGGTGCCTGCGTGGGCACGGGCGTGGCCTCCGCCTTCTCATACAGGAAGGTGATCTGGGGATAATCCGCGCCGTTTTCGTCCACAAATACGTATTTGGTTTCTTCCTCGCCCTCCGCCAGGCGGTAGCTTTCCTTCAGGTCCGTCGGCGCAGGCCGCACGGGATTGACGCCCGCCTCGCACCGCATGGTGGTGGGGCTGGCCACCTCCTCGCCCTCCAGCGTGAGGTAATACACCGTCACATCAACGGGCGCGGGTGTAGCCTGCGGCGCAATATAATAGAAGGCAACAATCTCAGGCAGCACGGAACCGTCCGGCAGCACCTGCACGGTCACCGGCGTTTCGCTGTCAATCTTGTATCCGGCAGGCACCGCGTCATCGCTGGCCGCGATCAGATGCATGCCCTCGCCCAGACGCACGCTGGTGCGGGACAGCTCCTTGCCTGCGCGGTCATAGTAGAACACCGCCACCTCCACCGCCACAGGGGCGGGGGTATCCATCGGCGCGGGGGTATCCGTTGCCTCGGGAGCGTCCGTCGGCGCAGGAGTGTCCGTTGCCTCGGGAGCGTCCGTCGGCGCGGGGGTATCCGTCGGAACGGACTTGTTATAGATGAAGGTCACGTTCTTCGGCATACATACGCCGTCGTAGGTAACGTTCACCTGCACGGGCGAATCGCTCGCC
>CAMGDO010000186.1 GCA_946042585.1 uncultured Clostridia bacterium | reverse complement strand
TTTTGAGCCCGCCGCAAGCAGCGCGACGGGCTCAAAAAAGACGGGCGCGGCGTGGAAATCAGCCGCCTGATCGGCCGCGCGCTGCGTCAGGCTGTTGATCGTGAGCGTCTGGGCGAGCGCACCATCACCATTGACTGCGATGTGCTGGAAGCCGACGGCGGCACCCGCACCGCCTCCATCACCGGCGGATTTGTAGCGCTGGTGTGCGCAGTGGATCGTCTGATTCGCGAAGGCAAGCTCACAGAGTCCCCCATCGCTCATCAGATTGCCGCCATCAGCGCGGGCATCGTAGAAGGCGCTCCCTGTCTGGATCTGTGCTATGTGGAGGACAGCAGCGCGGATGCCGATATGAATTTCGTCATGAATGAAGCGGGCGAATTCATTGAGCTGCAGGGCACAGGCGAAGGCTGCGCGTTCTCCCGGGAAAAGCTCAACGCTCTGATTGATCTGGGCGAAGCGGGCTGCCGCGCCCTGATGGCAGCGCAGCGGGAAGCGCTGGGCGAGCGCGCCGCATGGATTGGTCAGAAACAGAAGCTCATTCTGGCCAGCAACAACGCGCACAAGATTCAGGAGCTGCGCAATATGCTGGGCAATCGCTATGAGGTTCTCTCCATGCGTGAGGCGGGCTATACGGACGAAATTGAGGAAAACGGCACAACCTTTGAGGAAAACGCCGCCATCAAGGCGGAAGCCGTCATGCGCGCCACGGGCTATATGGCTCTGGCGGATGACAGCGGTCTGGCAGTCGACGCGCTTCACGGCGCGCCCGGCGTGCGCTCTGCCCGCTATGCAGGCGAGCAGCATGACGATGCGGACAATAACGCCCTGCTCATGCGCAATATGCAGGACATTCCCGAGGGGCAGCGCACCGCGCAGTTTGTCAGCTGCGTCGCCATCGCTTCCCCCTTCAAGCCCACGCAGGTCGTGCGCGGCGAGTGTCCCGGCGTTATCACCTTCACGCCCCGCGGCAGCGGCGGCTTCGGCTACGATCCCTACTTCCTGCACGAAAGCGGAAAGACCTTCGCCGAAATGAACGCCGAGGAGAAAAACGCCGTCAGCCACCGCGCCCGCGCCATGGAAAAGGCGCTCAAGCTGCTATGAAGCGCATCGGTATTGTTTCGGACAGCCATGGCGATGCAGGGCATATCCAGCAGGCGCTCATCCGTCTTGAAGCGTGCGGCCCGCTTGACGCGCTGATTCACTGCGGCGACAGCAGCCGGGATGCTCTGCCCTACACAGGCAATATCCTGCAGGTTGTCGCCGTGCGCGGCAATTGCGACGGCTGGCTGGATGACCACGAGGAAGAAATGCTCGTCACCATTGGTAACGTGCCCATCTTCGTCACCCACGGTCACCGCTACGGTGTAAAGCGGGGGCTGGAGCTTTTGTCCGCCGCCGCGTCAGCCAGGGGCGCGCGCGTTGCCTGCTTTGGGCACACGCATCAGCCGTTTTGCGAATACCGCGACGGCGTGCTGCTCATAAATCCCGGATCCTGCGCGTATACCGGCCGCTGCGCGCTTTTGACCATCCGGGATCGCGGCGATATCGACGCACAGCTCATGTAAAAGGAGAAGAAATGAATCTCTTTGCAAAGAAATATTCGCCGCCCATCACGGATGGGCTGAGCGTGGATACGCTGTTTGCCCGTGCCCGCGGCGCCGAAGATCCCCGCGACGCATATGCCTATCTCCAGCGTGCGCAGGAGCTTGCGCCCGATGATCTGCGCGTGCAGCGCGAATTGCTCATGCGCGGCAATCTTCACCTGCGCGATCCCAAAAACATTTCGTTCTTTGTGATCAAGTGCTATATTCTGCACGCCTTTGAGCATCCGGAAAAGCACGCGGAAGAAGAGCAAAAGCGCATGATCCGCGAAATATTTGACCATCCGCGCCTGCAGCGCTGCCTTGAGCTCAGCCCCGATCAGGATGCTTTTTTGCGGGATTATCTTTTTGATCTCTGCACAGAATATATGCGGCTCTTTATTGCCGGCGACAGCAGCCATGCGCATTCCCTGCTGGGCATCAGCCTGTCAAGCCGGCTGCCTTCTCTTCTGGCAGCTCCCGCCGCGGACGTAGTGCGCAATATCTTCAGCTCGCCTTTTCTTTCGCAGGAAGAGCAGCAGCTGCTGGGCGGCGCTTTCTACCGCGCCTTCAGCGCGCATGTGAACGGCCGCACACAGCCGCTGGACGCTCGTCTGGGCGATCTGGTCGGGAAGCTCATTCGCTGAAAAAGGAGCGCGCATGCTGAAAAAACTGTTGGCTGCCCTTGGCTTAGCGCTGATGCTGGCCGTCTTCTATCTGATGCTGCTCATGGGCATCGGATCTGATGCCTCTTCGCCGCAGCAGGCGCAGTCTCTTCCCCCGTCTGCATCTGTCCCCGCCATCAGCAGCAATCTTAAAGACCTTTCCGCGCAGTTTGGCGCAGATGTGCCCTATATCTCGCTTCTGGGCGAAGGCGCCTTGAACGATATCACAAGCCACGGCGTCACCGGGCGCTTGCTCACCTGGCAGGACGACAGCGGCTTCACTGTATCCTGCATTCGTCCCGCCGCTCTGGCCAGTTGTATTCGCTATGATCATCTCGCCGTTTCAGGCGCCGCCGGATGGTCGATCGCCGGCTATCCCGTACTGCTCGCCCAGGATGCGGGCGAAGCATGCGTTTATTACAGCACGGACGACGCCGCCTACGCGCTGTATCTTCCCTCCGGCGGCGTTCCTGCGCTCGAGTCGCTGCTTTCTCACCTGTCATTTGTCGTAGCGAACAACCAATAAGGAGAAATACTCACCATGGAAAAACAACGCCACCTGCCCACTTCCAAACTGATTGCCCGCTTTATTCCATACTTTAGGAAATACTGGCTGCTGCTGGTGCTGGATCTGCTGGCGGCAGGTCTTACCACCGTATGCGAGCTGGCGCTGCCCATGATCGTGCGGCGCATCACCAACGGCGCCACCTCCTCCGATCCGTCCATGGCACTGACCACGGGCCTGATTCTGCGCATGGGCGTACTGTATATCCTGCTGCGTATCATTGACGCTGCCGCCAACTACTATAAGCAGTCCGAAGGGCATATCATGGGCAGCCGCATCGAGGCGGATATGCGCACGGATCTGTTCAATCAGCTGCAGCGCCTGTCCTTTAATTTCTATAACAACGCGAAAGTCGGTCAGCTGATGAGCCGCATCACCAGCGATCTGTTCGACGTCACCGAATTCGCGCACCATGGACCGGAAAACTTCTTCGTTTCCGGTATCAAGGCGATTGTGGCGTTCATCATCCTGATGGGCATGAATGTGCCGCTGACGCTGATGATCTTCCTGATTCTTCCCTTTATGGCGGTTTTTACCAGCTATTTCAGCCGCAAGATGCGCGAGGTGTTCAAGGATTCCCGCCATCAGGTGGGCGAAATCAACGCGCAGGTGGAGGACAGTCTGCTTGGCGTGCGCGTGGTCAAATCCTTCGCCAATGAGGAAATCGAAAAGGAAAAATTCGCCCGCGGCAATCTGCGCTTCCTCGAAATGAAAAAAAAGCAATACGTCTATATGGGCTGTCTCTTATACACATCTGACGCTGCCGACGAAGGCTTAGGTG
>CAMGDO010000185.1 GCA_946042585.1 uncultured Clostridia bacterium | reverse complement strand
TTTCCAGCTCAGCCCTGCGTTCTTCATAGCCGGGCTTGCCCAGCAGCGCAAACATGTTCTTCTTATAGGCCTCCACGCCGGGCTGGTCGAAGGGATTGACGCCCAGCAGATAGCCGCTCATGCCGCAGGCCTTTTCAAAGAAATACACCAGATATCCGAAATGATAGGCATCCGCCTTGTCGATTTCGATGATGATGTTGGGCGCGCCGCCGTCCATATGCGCCATCAGCGTGCCCTGATATGCCTTGGAATTGACAAAGTGCATGCTCTTGCCGGCCAGATAATTGAGGCCGTCAATGTCCTCATCTGCTTCCTCGATGACCGCTTCGCTGGCGGGCGTATTCACCCACAGCACGGTCTCAAACAGGTTGCGCGTGCCATCCTGAATGAACTGGCCGATGGAGTGCAGATCGGTGGAGAAATTGGCTGCAGTGGGGAAAATGCCCTTGCGGTCCTTGCCCTCGCTTTCGGCATAGAGCTGCTTGAACCACTCGCCCGTCATCGTCAGCGCGGGCTCATAATTGACCAGGATTTCGGTCACCTTGCCCTTACGGTAGAGGATATTGCGCAGCGCAGCATACTGCATGGCGGGATTGGTGCTCACATCGCCCTCCCTGCACACCTCGCGGCTGTCCTGCGCACCCTTCATCATGGCCTCGATATCCACGCCTGCCGCGGCAATGGGCAAAAGCCCCACAGCCGTCAGCACGGAGAAGCGGCCGCCCACGTCATCGGGCACCACAAAGGATTCATAGCCCTCGGCATCCGCCAGCGCCTTGAGCGCGCCGCGGCACTTGTCGGTGGTGGCATAGATGCGCCCGCGGGCGCCTTCCTTGCCGTATTTCTCTTCCAGAAGCTTCTTGAAAATGCGGAACGCGATGGCGGGCTCCGTAGTAGTGCCGGATTTGGAAATGATATTCACCGAGAAATCGCGCTGGCCAATGATCTTCACCACATCGTTCAGATAGGAGGAGGAAATGCTGTTGCCCACAAAGTACACCTCGGGCATGCCCTCCTCACGCACGCTGTTGTACATCTGGCCCTTGCAGAACTCAATGGCCGCGCGCGCGCCCAGATAGGAACCGCCGATACCAATGACCACCAGCACGTCGCTGTCGCTTTGAATCTTCTTTGCAGCCTGCTGAATGCGGGCGAATTCGTCCCGGTCATAATTCACGGGCAGATCGAGCCAGCCCAGAAAATCATTGCCCGCGCCCTTGCGGCTGAGCAGCTGTTCATTGACGCAGTGCATGAGGGCGTTCATGTTGCCAAGCTCGCGCTCCTCCACAATTCCCTTCACGCCGGTCATTTTCAGAGTCATTGCCATCGCAGTCATCACCTATCCTTTATTATTCTCGTGTTCATACACGCTGCTTCAATTATAATTCGGACATGGGCGGATTACAAGGGGAAAAAAGAGCAAAACCGAACAAAAGCCGGAAGAAACACGAAAAACAGAAATTTCCCGCGATTGATGTATCGTTGATATTCGCAGTATATGATATAATGGAGATATTATCCGAAGGAGAAAGATGCTGTATGGTAGAAAGAAAGATTTCGCCGCTGTACAGGGTCATCCGGTGGCTGGTTCGCGTGATATATCCTCGCATCACGGTGAAGGGAATGGAAAACGTTCCGGACGAGCCGGTGGTGTTTGTCAGCAACCATGCGCAGATGAACGGCCCCATCGCGTGCGAATTGTATCTTCCCGAAACCTGCAAAACCTGGTGCGCAGGGCAGATGATGAACCTCAGGGAGGTGCCTGCCTATGCCTTTCAGGATTTCTGGTCGCAAAAGCCTGCCTATACCCACTGGTTCTACCGGTTGGCTTCCTATGTGATTGCGCCGCTGTCCGTGGTGGTGTTCAACAACGCGCGCACCATCGGCGTCTATCACGACGGGCGCATCGCCTCCACCTATCGCGAAACGCTCCGTCATCTAAAGGAAGGCGGCAGCGTGGTGATTTTCCCGGAGCACGACTGCAAGCACAATCACATCGTCTATGATTTCCAGGAGGGCTTTGTGGATGTGGCCACCATGCATTACCGGCGCACGGGTCAGGCGCTGTGCTTTGTGCCGGTCTATATCACGCCCCGGCTGAAAACCATGGAAATTGGCGCGCCCATCCGCTATTGCCCGGAAAACGCGGCGGCGGAGGAGCGCAAGCGCGTGTGCACGTATCTGATGCAGGCCATCACGGACATCGCCCAGCGCATGCCGCGCCACACCGTGGTACCCTATCGCAACATCCCCCGCAGGGAGTATCCTTCCAATATTGCTGATGAGGTGACTGAGAGTGAGAAAACCGGTTGTTGATTATCGCCAGTTCCGGCTGCGCAAGCTGCGCGATCCGCAGTATTCCCATTTATTGCTGCTGCTGGGCTGGGTAGGCTACTTTGCGCTGTATTTCATCACGGAGAATTTCATTCCCCGGGAAAGCTGCTATTCGGTGCACTGCCGCCTGGACGACCTTGTGCCCTTCTGCGAGATCTTTGTCATTCCTTATGTGTTCTGGTATCTCCTGATTGTCATTTCGCTGGGATATTTTGCGCTGTACAATACCGACAGCTTCAGACGCCTGAGCATTTTCATTATCATCACGCAGGCAGTCGCCATGACGATATACATCCTGTTCCCCAACCGGCAGGATCTTCGTCCCGAGGTGCTGCCGCGCGAAAATTTCCTGTCCACCATCGTGGGAATGCTGTATGCCTTTGATACCAGCACCAATGTGTGCCCCTCTCTCCATGTAGCCTATTCCATCGGCATTGCGTCGGTGTGGGTGAAGGAAAAGGGCGTATCCCGCTGGTGGAAGGCGTTTGTGGTGCTCTCCGCCGTCATCATCAGCATGTCCACCTCCTTCATCAAGCAGCATTCCGTGGTGGATATCCTGGCCGCCCTTCCCGTCAGCCTGCTGGCAGAGGGCATTGTGTATGGAAAATACTGGCGCAGCCGCCTGCGCCGCGGCAGCGCGCAGGAAAAAGCGGCGTAAATCGCCGCACACCGGCGGTATCCGACCGGGCTGCTCGGGCAGATCGCCGCGCTTGTGGAAAACCGGGCGGGATATGATGCCGCAGCGGACATCCCCCTGCCGGAAAACCGGCTGTATTTGGCGCAGCTTGCGGATATTCCGACCATGCTGGCGCTGATCAACACCGCGCAGCCGCCCCGGGCGCGGGTGCAGGATATTGCAGAAGATATCGCAAATACGCTCAGCCGGCTGGAAGCGCGCCGGAGCGAAACAAAGTGAACCAAACAAGCCTGTCTTCGTGCGTAAGAACGCGCGAAGACTTTTTTTATTCCCCTCCTGTGCAGAATCCGGCGGGAATCCTTCCGGAATACACAGGCGCATTGCAAAAGACGAACATAAGCAATCCATTTTCCGCAATTGTCCGATTATTTTGCCATACGTCTTGACTTCACAGGGAGAAATTGCTATAATACTCCCCGTTCACAGCCGATGTGACGGAACAAAACACGAACTTTTGAGGGGAGACAGGAATTTATGAAGAAGATTACCGCCCTGCTGCTCAGCCTGATGATGATGCTGTGCTGCTGCTCCTTCGCCGCTGCCGACGGCATCGCGCCCGCTG
>CAMGDO010000184.1 GCA_946042585.1 uncultured Clostridia bacterium | reverse complement strand
CCGAGAGTCCTCTACGTCTCGTGGGCTCGGAGATGTGTATAAGAGACAGGCAGGGCGGCCAGCGCACCCAGCAGATGCGCGCGCCGCGCGGTCCCGAGCTTACGCCTGTGATGGAGAAGGAACGCGTAAGTAATTACGATCCCAACAAAAAGCAGTATCTGCGCCAGCATGATCCCGAGCGCGTGGCCAAGAGCCGCAAGCAGCTGGCCAAGGAGAACGCCAATTTCAACGGCGGCATGGATGATGAAGTGGTGCGCGGCGGCAAGCGCGCGCGGGCCAGCAAGAAGCAGCCTTCCGCCCAGCAGATGATGGCGCCCATCCATATTGACAAGGCATATATGACGGCTGAACGCATCACGGTGAAGGATCTGACCGAGCGCATCGGCAAGCCTGCGGGCGAGATTCTCAAGAAGCTCTTCCTGCTGGGCATCATGGCCAATATCAACAGCGAGCTTGATTTTGATACCGCGTCGCTGGTGTGCACCGAGTTTGGCGTGGAGCTGGAAATGAAGCTGGACAAGACGGCGGAGGATGCGCTGTCTGAAGAGGACTTCGTCGATCAGGAGGATGATCTCAAGCCCCGTCCGCCCGTCATCACCATCATGGGTCACGTTGACCACGGCAAGACCTCGCTGCTTGACTATATCCGCAAATCCCATGTTACCGCCGGTGAAGCGGGCGGCATCACCCAGCATATCGGTGCTTACACCGTCAAACTGGACGGTCGTCCCATCACCTTCCTGGATACGCCCGGCCATGAGGCATTCACCGCCATGCGCGCACGCGGCACGCAGGCAACGGATATTGCCGTGCTGGTTGTGGCGGCGGATGACGGCGTGATGCCCCAGACCGTGGAATCCATCAACCATGCGCGCGCGGCGAATGTGCCTATCATTGTTGCCATCAACAAGATGGATAAGGAAGCGGCCAATCCCGAGCGAGTCAAGCAGGATCTGACCAATTATAACCTGGTGGCCGAGGAGTGGGGCGGCGATACCATCATGGTGCCCGTCAGCGCGCATACCGGCGATGGTGTGGACAGCCTGCTGGAAATGATTCTGCTGCAGGCGGATATGATGCAGCTGCGCGCGAATCCCGACAGAATGGCCCGCGGCGTGATCATCGAGGCAAAGCTTGACAAGAATCGCGGCCCGCTGGCCACCGTGCTGCTCAAGAACGGCACCCTGCATGTGGGCGACAACATCGTGGCGGGTATGGCGTCCGGTCGTGTTCGCGCCCTGGTCAATGACCGCGGCGAGCGCGTGAAGGAAGCCGGTCCTTCCATGCCGGTTGAGATTGCGGGCTTCACTGAGGTGCCGGAAGCCGGCGACGACATGATGGCTGTGGCCGATGACCGCCTGAGCCGTCAGGTGGCGGAGGAACGCCGCGAGAAGATGCGCGCCGCCCGCACAGCCACCACCAAGGTGTCGCTGGACAACCTGTTTGACAACATCAACGAAGGCAAGCTGAAGAACCTGAATCTGATTGTCAAGGCGGATGTGCAGGGCTCTGTGGAAGCTGTGAAGCAGGCGCTGGAGAAGCTGTCCAATGACGAGGTGAAGGTGCATATCCTGCACAGCGCGGTGGGTGCCATCACCAAGGATGACGTAAACCTTGCTTCCGCCTTTGGCGCCATCATTATCGGCTTCAATATCCGTCCCGATTCGAGCGCACGCGATGCTGCTGCCCGCGAGGATGTGGATGTGCGTCTCTATCGCATCATCTATCAGGCCATCGAGGACATCGAGGCAGCCATGAAGGGCATGCTGGCGCCCAAGTTCCGCGAGGAAGTGATCGGCCATGCCGATGTGCGCAGCGTCTTCCGCGTCAGCGGCGTTGGCTCTGTGGCGGGCTGCTATGTGAAGGATGGCAAGCTGCAGCGCAATGCCAGCGTGCGTCTTGTGCGCGACAATATCATCATCTTCGACGGCAAGCTGTCTTCTCTGCGCCGCTTCAAGGACGATGTGAAGGAAGTCAACGCTGGCTATGAATGCGGCGTGGGTCTGGAAAACTATAATGACATCAAGGAAAACGATGAGATCGAATGCTATGTGCAGCAGGAGATCGAACGCTGAGGTAAAGAGCATTGAGCAAATTTCGCATCGATATGATCTCTGAAGAGGTTCGCCGCGAGGCGGACAAGATCATTCGTGAGGATATGCATGACCCGCGCCTGGGTGGTACATACTGTATCACCCGCGCGGAAGTCACGCGGGATCTTCGCTATGCCAAAATGTATGTGAGCGTGCTGGAAGATGACAAGGCGCAGGACGTGATGAGCGCGCTCAGAAGCGGCGCAGGCTTTATTCGCCGTGAGCTGGGTCATCGGCTGTCGCTGCGCTACACGCCGGAGCTGTTGTTTGTGCAGGATCAGAATATTGCCTATGGCGTGCATGTGGCAGCCATTCTGCGCGATATTCAGCCTGCCGGGGAAAATGACGGAAATGACGACAATGCTTTATAATGACCTTCTGTTGTCCGCGCTGAAGAACGCGGACAACTTTATGCTGTGTACCCACGTTCGCCCGGATGGCGACGCGATTGGTTCCCTGCTGGCAGCCGGCAGAATGCTGGAAAAAATGGGGAAGCGCTGCGTTCTGGTGAGTGCGGATGGCGTGCCGGACAAGATGCTGTGCCTGCCCGGGGCGCAAAGCGTGATTCGACCGGAGCAGGTCGGGGATGCCATGTTTGATCTGGCGCTGGCAGTAGATGTATCGGATGAAAAGCGCATGGGCGCGGCGCTTGAAATATTCAGTCGCGCAAAAACCACAGTGCAGATCGATCATCATCCGACCAATCCGGAATACGCCATGCATAACGCGGTGGATACGCAGGCCTGCGCCACGGGAGAGCTGATTGCGGCGCTGTATGAAGAGATGCATGTGCCGCTGGATGCCGACACGGCGTTTCAGCTGTATTGCGCAATCTGCTCGGACAGCGGGAATTTCTGCTTTAACAGTGTCCGCCCGTATACCTTTGCCTGCATGGAGAAGCTGATGCGGGCAGGGCTGGACATTGCCAGCGCTGCGCGGCAGCTGTTTATGACCCATTCGCGCGCCCATGCGGCTGCGCTGGGGCGTGCGCTGAGCAGCATGCAGTATTTCGCTCAGGGACAGGCCACCTGCATGCATCTGACGCGGGAGGACAAGATAGATTGCGGCGCGACGGATGAGGATCTGCACGGCATTGTCAATGAGGGGCTGTATCTGGACGGCGTGAAAATGACCTTTATGGCGGATGAAACGGACGAGGGCTGGAAATACAGCCTGCGCGCGCTGCCCGGATACGATATTATGGATATCGCAGCATCGCTGGGCGGCGGCGGTCACAAGCTGGCTGCCGGCTGCACCGTGAATGCTCCCTATGAAGAAACGGCTGCGGTCATTATGGCGGCCATGGAGAAAAAGCTGCAGGCATGATGGACGGTTTTATCAATGTGCTCAAGCCCCCCGGCATGTCTTCGGGTGCTGTCGTGGCGCTGGTCAAGCGTGTCACGGGGATGAAGGCGGGTCACGCGGGAACGCTGGATCCGGAAGCCTGCGGCATTTTGCCGGTGATGGTGGGACGCGCAACAAGGCTGTTTGATTTTCTGGTGGATAAGCACAA
>CAMGDO010000183.1 GCA_946042585.1 uncultured Clostridia bacterium | reverse complement strand
GCCCTTTGGGGCAGGCGTCCACGCACAAGCCGCAGCCCTTGCAGTTGTCTGTCTTGAATGTCAGCTTTGCCATGGTGTTTCTCCTTTTGAATGATTATCTAAAAATACAGGGAGATGTATTTTTGAGCAGGTTTTGCTGAAGCGTAAGGGGAAATGGATGCGGAACGCTGTCCTTCAATGCGGGCAGCAGCGCTTCCCTGATTGTGGTGGCAACAATCGGAAGACCTGTCAGACGCGAGATTTCATCGGCATAGCCAAGGCTTGACAGCACATCTTCAGGCGCAGTGGCTTCGCCCAGATTGCTGTTGTTGACGATGCCGGTGAAGGGCAGGCGGCTGGCTGCTTCAATTTCATGCATGATTTCGATGGTGGAGGCAGCGTCGGGCGTAAGCGGACGATAGCGGTTGACCACCAGCAGCATGTCGAAATCGTTTTCCGCCAGTATGGCGGGCGTGAGCCGCCCCAGCGCCAGCGCGCCGCGGTCGTCGCCGCCGATATCCAGCACCGCGTGAAGGGCTTTGTCGTCCGTAAGCACATACATATCCTGCGGCATGGCGGGGATATCCACATTGCTGTTGGCGTATTCCGAGCAGATCAGACGAATGCCTGCGCGGAGAAAATCGCTTGCGCTGTCCTTGGTGCGAAAGTACGGGTTGACAATGTCCAGATCGGCCACTGCCACCTGATTATACCGCTTTTTTAGGTCAAATGCCATATTGACGGCGACATTTGTCTTGCCGCTGCCATAATGACCGCATAAAAGCGTAAGGCGTTTGTAATCCATGCTGACTCCGTTTTGTTTTACAGCTTGTTGCGCTGAATCTTGCCGCTGACGGTCTTGGGCAGGCTGTCGCGGAATTCTACGATGCGGGGGTATTTGTAGGGCGCGGTGTGCTTTTTCACATAGTCCTGCACTTCTTTTTTCAGTGCATCCGTGCCTTCGGTGCCTTTGACCAGCACGATGCTGGCTTTGACCACCTGTCCGCGCACGGGATCGGGCGCTGCGGAAACGCCGCATTCGAGCACATAGGGCAGCTCCATGATGACCGATTCGATCTCAAAGGGTCCGATGCGATAGCCGGAGGACTTGATCACATCGTCAACACGGCCGACATACCAGTAGAATCCATCCTCATCACGCCAGGCGACGTCGCCGGTGTGATAGAAGCCGTCGTGCCAGACCTCTTTGGTCTTTTCTTCATCACGATAATAGCCGGTGAACAGACCGCAGGGGGCGCCGTTTTTCACATTTACGACGATTTCGCCCGTCTCGCCGTCTGCGACGGGCTGACCGTCAGCATTGAGGAGCGTTACGTCATAAATGGGCGCGGGCTTGCCCATGGAGCCGATCTTGTGCGGAGCGCCCACCATGTTGCCGATAATCATGGTGCTTTCGGTTTGTCCGAAGCCTTCAATGATCTGCAGCCCCGTGGCCTTTTCAAACTGACGGTAGACCTCGGGATTGAGCGCTTCGCCGGCTGTGGTCATATGCTGCACAGAGGAGAAATCGTATTTGGAGATATCCTGCTTGATCATCATGCGCAGCATCGTGGGCGGCGCGCAGAAGGTGGTGATGTGATAGCGCGCGAACATGGGCAGAATATCGGCGGCATCGAAACGATCGAAGTCATAGACGAAGGTGGCAGCTTCACACAGCCATTGACCATAGAGCTTGCCCCACATGGCCTTGGCCCAGCCGGTGTCGGAAATGGTGAAGTGCAGGCCGTCGGGATCGACATTGTGCCAGTAGCGCGCGGTGTGGAAATGCCCAAGCGCGTATTTGTAATTGTGCGCGGCAATCTTGGGATAACCCGTGGTGCCGGAGGTGAAGAACATGAGCATCAGATCATCGCCGCCCGGGGCATCCTCCGTCCGGCGGAAGTGCGAAGAATACAGCGTGTATTCCTCATCAAAGCTGCGCCAGCCCTCGCGCGTGCCGTTGACAATCAGCTTATGCTGCAGCTGCGGGCACTTCCGGGCGGCGATATCTGCCTGCGCAGCGGTGTCGCCATCCGCCGTGCAGAGAATGGCAGAGACGCCGGCCGCATTGAACCGGTACTCAAAATCATGCTCCAGCAGCTGATTGGAGGCGGGAATGGCGATTGCGCCTAGCTTGTTGAGCCCCAGCATGGCAAACCAGAACTGATAATGACGCTTGAGCACGAGCATGACGCGGTCGCCCTTTTTGATGCCCAGCGCCTTGAAATAATTGGCGCACTGATTGGATGCGCGCATCATATCCCGGAAGGTGAAGCGGCGCTCCTCCTTCTCGCGGCTGATGTGCAGCATGGCCAGCTTGTCGGGTTCGCGGGACGCAAGCTCGTCCACCAGATCAAAGGCAAAGTTGAAATGCTCTGTGTTTTTGAAGGAAATTGCCGTGGGCGTGCCGTTGGCATTTTCCGTTACATCGATGTATCTGTGCCAGATTCGATCCTTTGTATCCGGAGTGAGGGTACGCCTGTCCTCAATGGCGGGCGTGGGAGAAAGCTCGGGAATGGGCGCTCCGGTCGGATTGAGGACGATGGCATAGAAGGCGCAGTCCTGCCCGTTAACGGCGATCATGCCGTGGGGGGTGTCGCTGTCAAAATAGATGCTGTCGCCAGGCCCCAGCACCTCGCGGTGTTCGCCGATCTGCACCATCAGGCTGCCTTCAATGACCAGGTCGCACTCCTGTCCTGCGTGCGTGGTGAGCTCGATGTCGCGGCCCTGCGCGGCGGGATCGTATGCGCTGCGCACAAAAAGAGGCTCGGCGATGCGGTTCTGGAAGGAATAGGCCAGATTATAATAGGTCATGCCGTGCGCCTGAGAAATCTGCTGCCCGGAGCCGGAGCGGGTGACGGTGTAGGATTTCAGCGTGGGGGCTGTGACCTTCGATGATGTCGGTCACGTTGACATTGAGCGCCAGAGCGCAGCGATAAATGAAAGCGAAGTTAAGATCGCTTTCGCCTGCCTCGCAGCGTGAATATTCCGCGACAGAAACGCCGGTTTTTGCAGCCATATCGGCAAATGAGAGATTCTCCAGCTCGCGCAGCGCGCGGATGCGGCCTGCCATTTCACGAATTTTGAAATCAAGGCCGGTAATAGGCGGCATACGGACACATCTCCTTTTCCGGGACGAAAAAGCACTCGCCCCAAAGCTTAATGACTTTGAGACGAGTGCTGAATCAACACCCGCGGTACCACTCAAATTGCGGCAGAAGCCGCCACTCAGGATCCATCAATCCTTATGCCTTCACGCGGCAGAACGGGAAGATTCTACTTGCTGATGACAGCTTTCTTTCTTCCGGCTCGGAAGCTACATTCGCAGTGTACTCTCCCATGGCTTGCACCAACCGCCAACTCTCTGAAGGGAATGCTTTCGGCTGCGACCTCTTCGTCAAAGCCTTTCCGTATTCAAATGGTATGCTATCACAAACTCTGGATGTTTGTCAATGAATGGATTGTCTTGTTTTTGTATTTGCTGCGCTTACAGCTTGTTGCGCTGGATCTTGCCGCCGATGGACTTGGGCAATTCGTCGCGGAATACCACAATGCGCGGATACTTGTAGGGCGCTGTGTGCTTCTTTACATCTGTCTCTTATACACATCTGACGCTGCCGACGAAGGCTTA